>NZ_JBSFJX010000100.1:0-29996 GCF_053598275.1 Streptomyces sp. NPDC001156
CCCCGACCTCGAAGACCGTTCGCGAGGTCACCGGACCACCTCATGTCCGGATTTTGGCGAGTTGGCCAACACTGGCCAACAACGCTAAGAACGGTTCAGTGCAGTTCGGCTCGTGCCGGGCTGTCGTCGAGGAAGCCGCCCGACTGGTGCTGCCACAGCTTCGCGTAGGCACCCTCCGACGCGAGCAGCTCCTGGTGCGTGCCCTGCTCGACGATCCGCCCGCGGTCGAGGACGACGAGCTGGTCCATGGTGGCGACCGTGCTCAGCCGGTGCGCCACCACGAGCGCCGTCCGTCCCTGCATGAGCCGCCACAGCGCCTCCTGGACCAGGATCTCGCTCTCGGAGTCCAGGGCGCTGGTCGCCTCGTCGAGCAGCAGGATCGGCGCGTCACGGAGGATGGCTCTGGCAAGAGCGACCCGCTGCCGCTGTCCGCCGGACAACTTGACACCGCGCTCGCCCACCATGGTGTCGAAGCCGTGCGGCAACGCGTCGGCGAACTCCGCGACGTGCGCCGCTTCGGCCGCACGGCGGATCTCGGCGTCGGTGGCCTCCGGCCGGGCGAACGCGATGTTGTCCCGCAGCGTGCGGTGGAACATCGCCGGATCCTGCGGCACATAGGCGATCAGGCTGCGCAGGTCGGCCTGACGCAGCCTGCTGATGTCCTGACCCCCGATCAGGATCCGGCCGGCGTCGATGTCCGTCATCCGCAGCAGCAGCCGCGTGAGGGTGGTCTTGCCCCCGCCGGACCGGCCGACGAGACCGATCTTCGTCCCGCTCGGCACAGCCAGCTCAAGCCCCTCGAAGAGCGGCTTCCCGGCCGTGTGGGCGAAGGTGACCTGCTCGAAGCGGACTTCGGCGTCCCCGGGCAGCAGCGGCTCCGGCGACGCCGGGTCGAGCACGGTCGGCGGCTTCAGCAGCAGTTCGGTGAACTGCGCTGCCTCCGTCATCGAGCTCTCCAGACGACGGTAGATCTGGTTGAACTCGAACATGATGCGCGTCGCGTTGCTGTAGTACGTGAAGGCCACCACGACCGCCTCCACACCGTGCCCGCCGCCGAGCGCGACCGCGAGCAACAGGCCCAGCGCGTTGGTCAGCACGGACATCGGCGCGACCAGGGTGTCGATGCGCAGGTTGCCGTAGTCCCACGACCTCAGCGTGAGCCGACGCGAAGCCGCGACGCGGGACCGGTGCTCGGCCGCCTCGCGGTCCTCGGCGGCGAACGCCCGGACCGTGTCCATGTTCATCAGGACGTCGGCCACGTGCCCCGACACCCGGGCGATCGCCTCCTCACGCTGGTCGACGAGCTTCTGGCGGCGGCGGATGAGAGGCACCACGCACAGGGCCGTCAGTGCGATCATCGCCAAGAGCCCCACGACGAGCAGCGGTTCGTAGCGCCACAGCACCACCGACCCGAACAGCAGCGGCACGAAGCTGCCCGCCACCTGGAAGGTCAGCGTGTCGACGAACTCCTCGAAGCGGGAGGCGAAGCTGAGGACCCGCTTGGTCAGGGATCCCGCGAAGCTGTCGTGGAAGAACGCGGCGTCCTTGGCGAACAGCTCGTCCAGGCCGATCACGTACAGGTGCTCGATGCCGTGGGCGTCGAGGCGGTTCAGGCAGTGCAGACCGATACGCCACAGGACCTCCGCGAGCAGCAGGGCGCAGGCGAAGCCGATGACGTAGGGCAGCGTTGAGCCGATGGTGGTACCCGCGCCGTCGGCGATGCGGCCGACGAGCTTCGCGACGATCAGCGGCGCGATGTAGTTGATACCGATGTTGCCCAGCGCCGGCAGCAGCATCGCGGGCACCGTGAGGCGCCGTAGGCGGGCTAACTCCCGTGCGTAGTAACGGAGTGCGAGGAGCACCGAGCCCCTGCGCGGCGGAACCTCACGCGATTCAGGCGTACCCATCTCAACCCTGTGGTGTCGTGTGGCGGTCGCCACGTGCTTCTGCGGGAAGATGCCGTTGCGTCCATGGCGTGTGGAGCTTCGGTTCGAGGGAGCGCCCGCGTTCGGGCCGTCCTCCGACAGACGGGGCACGCCGACGGCGTCCCGCGCAGCTCGCGGTGACGCCGACGTGCCAGTACGGGCAGGTCAGAGGTCGAATTGTCCCGCGACGGCCCCCATGGAGTCCAAGCGTTTTTCTCAGCCACGACATGTCGCACACAGGTGCGACCCTGGCCGCACGGGTGGTCCCGCCGCGCCGTCTCTCAGCCTCCGACGAGGGCGACGAGCTTGATGAAGACCAGGCCGGGATCGACGGTGAGATCCACGACGTCGTCGAGGTCCTCGACCTGGCGGTCCCCGGCCAGCACGAAGAAGCCGTTGGACAGGAAGGCGCGCTCGGCGATCTCTGCCTGGTGCTCCCAGTCGATGCGGCGAGGCTCGCGGAGCCGGTAGCCGTTCAGCTCCGTCTCGGCGTCGTCGGGACGGACGAGACCGTGGAAGGGGTCACTCGGGCGGGCGTTGTACCGGGCGACCTCCTCGCGGACCCGGAGCCTGATCAGCTCCCGTACGGTCATCCGTTCCGGGAGCCCGGCGACCTCGAACTCGGCGACCGGCTTGCCCGTTGCGGTCTCGTCCCGGAATGTCACGCTGGCCATCAGGCACCTCGCTTGATCTGGCGGAGGATGGTCTCGTCGGTGATCTTCGTGTCGGCTGCGAGCAGGAACGCCTTGCTCAGAATCAGCGAGAGCCGCTCGTCCTCGAACGGCAGGAACACCTTCCCGTCACCGGCCGAACGGCGCGACGGGACAATACACAGATAGGCGTCGTCCGGCTCCATCAAGATGTTGGACGAGCCCAGATGGATCCGGTAGCTACCCAGGTCACCCCGGACCACCAGATACCGGCCGTCCAGCGAGCACCGATCCGCGATCCTCAGACGCGGCAGAATCCGCTCCAAGGCGTCACGACGCGCCTCCGCACTAGCCGTCAACTCACCGAACGTCGCCGTCCGCCAATACGCGGCATAACGATCCTCACCCCGATCGCTCCAGTCCGGATCCGCCGCGATCGAAGTCACCCCGACAAAGAGATCCACATCCCGCATCGCCTCACTGAACACCAACGGCGGTACCTCGACGAGCGGTATCTCCTGCCAGCGCCGGTCGTCCCGCCGCTCGAAGCGGACCTGGTCCGTCGCGGCGTGGTCGGGCGCATAGTCGCCGTAGTCCTCCGTTGCGGGTTCGTGGTAGAAGCACGCGCGCCACTCGCCGTCGCCGAACTCGGCCCGTGCCTGTCCCTCGTAGCCTCCGTCGTACCGGCCGAGGAAGTTGGCCTGCCATCCGCGTTCCTTGAACAGCGCGTAGAGCCGCCGGTAGTGGACGACATGGGCCGCGAACCGGTTGGAGTAGACGCCGGTCTCCTCCTCCGCCGGTGTGAGCAGGTAGATCTCCCTGAACGCCTGTTTGAACGGCTGCCGCAGCCGCTCGGCGACGATCCGCGCCCGCCACTCCCTGATCTCGTCCGCCGACGCCCGGATCGGATGCCACAGCCGGACGCGCTCGGGCTCGCCGGGCGGTGCGCTCATCGGCGCCACCGCGTGCCACAGACCGTCCTCGCCCTGGAACTCCCAGATCAGGCCACGGACGAGGACGCCGGTGAGCGGATGGTCGCGGTAGTACCGGCGCCATTCGTCGTAGGGCCAGCTGCGCCCGGCCGACATCAGCGCCTCGATACGGGCCCGCTCGCCCGACAAGGTGCCGCGCACCTCCTTGGCCAGCGCTTTCAGCTCCTTGAGCTCGCCCGCGAAGCCGTTCTTCACCGCCGCCGGGGCAGTACGGGACGTCCGTCCGTCGGGGCCGGTGAGGGTGAGCCGCACCGTCGCCGCGTCCTCGATCGCCACCCGCGCCCGGTATCCGCCCAGGTCGTGTTCGAGCGAGGCGTCCGGTGCCAGGCCATGGGTGGGCACGCTGCGCTCGATGAGCTGCCCCGCCGTGATGCCCTGTTTCCCTGCGGCCGTCACCAGCGCGGTGTCCAGCTGCTTGCGCAGTCCCCGGTGTTTGACCTGGGACTGCAGACGCCACAGGGCCTCCAGGGCGGCTGGATCACCGATCTCGGCCAGCGCGTTGATCGCCGCACCCGCGAGCTTGAGGTCCTCCATCACGCCGGTTCCGGGGCCGCCGGTGCGCAGGGCGAGCGCGGCGAGGTGCGGCACCGCGGCCGGACCCTCGGCCAGCGCGGCCGCCCAGACGGCGCCGCGCGCCAGGTCACCGTCGTTCTGGTGAACCACGTAGTGGTGGTGGTACGCGTCGCCCTGGATCCAGCTGATGCCCGAACCGTGTCTTCTGCTGCAGTGCGGATCGCCCTCAGCCAGTTCCCGCAGGACGGAGGCCACGAGCTCGCGCGTGGTCGCCGCGTCGGCGAGCTCGATGCAGGTCCGCCGCCACCGCTGGGCCGGACGCGGCCCCGACAGGCTCGTCAGGTGCCGGACGAAGTGGGCCAGTTCCGGCGTCGGCGATGTGTTCGCGCGGTCGCGCAGGGCGACGGCCCAGGGAGCGTACGCGGGGATCAGGCCCTCGGGGATGTGCGCCTCGTCCACACCGGCAAGCAGGGCACGGAGGCGCTTGGCGAGCGATGCGCGCCGGCGTGCCTCGACCTCGGTGTCCATCAGCTCCGCGTGGACGTATCGCAGCTGCGGCGCGACCGCGCGGAGGCCGTCGGCACCGAGCCGCTCGGCGGCGCCCAGCACCAGCGCCAGTGAATCGGCGAACCAGTAGCCCATGTCGTACTCGGTGACACGCAGCAGCATCACCGCGACCTGGTCGGGCGTCCAGCCGCGCACGCGCGAGATCAGGGGCTTCATCTCGGCGTCGTACTGCCACAAGCCGGTGTCGTCGAAGCAGGCGGCCAGCAGGAGGCTCAGGACCGCGGCCCTGCCCTCCTCGTCCGCGCAGGCCGTCAGCCGCCCGCCGATCTCGGCCCGGGTCGCCGCGCGCATCGCCTCGTATCGCTCGTACTCCTCGGGCTCCCGCCACATGGTGGCGCCCGACCGGGTCTCCGTCCGCTGACGTTCCAGGAGGTCGACGAGCCAGCGGGCGCGGTCGAGCGCGGCGGTCCTCACGTCGTCGAGCGCGTCGTTCCTACGGGATGCGGACACCAAGGCGTCGTAGAGCATGGCGGGATGATGGCAGTGGGGACTGACAATGCGATCAATCCGAAGGCCCCCAGGGCCGGCTCGCGGACACGAGAAAGGCCGCTTTCCCATTCCTGAGAAAACGGCCTCCGACCTGCGTGAAGCTGGTCGGGACGACAGGATTTGAACCTGCGACCCCTTGACCCCCAGTCAAGTGCGCTACCAAGCTGCGCCACGTCCCGTTGCCCGCCTGACCTGGGGTTTCCCCCGGCCGAACGTGCACAGAAACAATACCGCACTCGGGACGGTGGTCGCGCACCCGTTAACGTGCCGTTCGCCCGTCTCGTCAGTCGCCGGTCACGAGTCCCAGCTCAGGGTGGTGGTCCAGGAGGCGGGTCGGGGCCGCCTGGCGCCAGGAGTCGGCGAGGATGTCGTGCAGTTCGCCCTCGTCCGCCAGAGCGGTGAGGCGGACCCGGATCCAGGCGAACTGTGCCTCATGGGCGGCGACCCAGAACTTGCCCGGTTCGGCGAGGACCAGCTCGTCCCGCTCCTCCTTGGGGCAGCGCACCGCCATGGACGTCTCGTCCTCGGGCAGCGTGGCGAACATCTTGCCCGCCACCCGGAACGTGGGCATGCTCCAGGCGGTCTTCTCCGTGGTGTCCGGCAGGGACAGGGCGATACGGCGTACGTCTTCGGCGTCCGGCATGTCCGCACCGTAGCCAATGCCACTGACAGCCGCGGCCCGCTCAGCGAGTGAGAACTCCCACGCGCTTGTAGTAGATGGTCGTGGGGTGCAGATCGCCGGCCGGTGTCGCCGCGTAGTCCGGTATCGCGCCGACCCGCGTCCAGCCCGCGGAGCGGTACAGCGTCTCGGCCGGGCTGCCCGTCTCCGTGTCCAGGTGGAGCAGGGTGATGCCGGCCTCGGCGGCCGCCCGTTCGGCGGTGGCCAGCAGTTCTCGCCCAAGACCCCGGCCGCGCGCGGCCCGGTGCACCATGAGTTTGACCAACTCGGCCCGGTGACGGCTGTTCGCCTTGTCCGGGAAGGCGAGGCTCACCGTGCCCGTCACCCCCTCCCCGGCCCGCGCCGCCCACACCGCGCAGGCGCCCGCGTCGACCGCGGCGGCCCGCGCCCTCCACCAGGCGAGAGCCTCCGCCCGGTCGAGCGGCGCGAGGAATCCGATCGAGGCTCCGCCGTTCACGGTGTCGGTCAGCAACTCCGCCAGCGCCTCTGCCCGGGCGAGCACGTCGGTCGCGCCCAGTCTGACGATCGCGGTCACGGCAGCACCACCACCAGCGCGTACCGCGCGGCGTCGGGCCCGGGGCACCGGAAGCGCGTCGGTCCCCAGACGCGAAGCCGCAGGCAGTCACCGGTGGCGAGCCGGTGCCGCACATCCTGCGCGGTCACCTCCAGTGCCCCCTCGAGGATCCAGATGTGCTGTTCGAGCCCCGGCACGGGCGGCCGGTCGTAGGCGATGTCAGCGCCTGGCGCGAGCCGTCCCTCGACCAGTTCGCCGCGCAGTCCGGACTGCGGAGGGGACACGCACCGGCGTACGAAGCCGGAGTCCGCGTCCTCCCACACGGTCTGGTCGGCGGTACGCACCACCTGCGCGGGCTCCGCCTCGACCTCGCTGAGGAGCTGGGACATCGTGCGGCCGTAGACGCCGCACAGCCGGTTCAGCATCGAGGCTGTGGGGCTGATCTCGGCCCTTTCCGCCCGGGAGAGGGTGGAGCGGCTCACCCCGCTGCGGTCGGCCAGGTCGCCCAGGGACCAGCCGCGTTCGGCCCGCAGTTCGGCGAGGCGCGCGGCGAGCCGGGCGTCGACGGCATCCGCCATCTCACTTCTCATATCCGAGACGCTATCCCATATCAGGGACGCCGTGTCCCGGATGTGAGAGAGGTTTCCCGGAAACGAAACAGGGCGGCCCTCAGTCGCCGGTCGCGGCCTCCGTGAGGGCGTCCAGCACCGGCCGGATCAAAGGGTGCTCCTCCGCGCCCCGGCGCACGGCGGCGAAGACCCGGCGGGTGGGCGCGACCCCGTCGACCGGGCGGACGACCACGCCGGTCAGGTCCATGCCGCGCAGGGCGGAGCGGGGCACCAGGGCGACACCAGCGGCGGCGGAGGCGAGGGCGACCACCGCGCGGAAGTCGTCCGAGGAGTGTTCGAGGCGGGGCTGGAATCCGGCGTGCTCACAGGCGAGGACGACCACCTCGTGGCAGGGGTTGCCGGGGTAGGGGCCGATCCAGGAGTCCTTGGCCAGCTCGGCGAGCGGGACCTCGCTCGCGTCGGCGAGGCGGTGGCCGACCGGCACCACAGCGTCGAAGGGCTCGGCGTACAGCGGGATGTGCGTGAGCCTCGGGTCGTCCGCGTCCGGGGCGCCCCGGTACTCGACGGCGACCGCGACATCGACCTGCCGGTCCAGGACCATCGGCAGGCTCGCATCGCCCTCGGCGTCCTGGACACGCACCCGGATGCCGGGCGCCGTGCGGGCGAGGCGGGCCAGCGCGGGGGCGACGACCAGGCCGATGCCGGTGGCGAAGGAGGCGAGCGTGACCGTCCCCGCCGAACCGGCGCCGTAGGCCGCCAGCTCGGCCTCGGCGCGCTCGAGCTGGGCGAGGACCGCGTTCGTGTGGCTGAGCAGGATCTCACCCGCCGGGGTGAGCCGGACGCCCCTGGCGCCGCGCTCGACCAGCCGGTGACCGGTCTCCTGCTCCAGCGCGGCGAGCTGCTGGGACACCGCGGACGGGGTGAGGTAGAGCGCGGCGGCGGCGGCCGTCACCGTGCGGTGGTCGGCCACCGCACGGAGGATGTGCAGCCGCCGCGCTTCGATCATGCGGACGATTATCGCAAGAACCTCGGGGCTTTCAGCCCTCCAGCTCCGCACGCGCGGCCACGAACGCGTCGACCGCGCGGTTGACGTCGTCCGTCGAGTGCGCTGCGGACAGCTGCACCCGGATACGCGCCTGGCCCTGCGGCACCACCGGGTAGGAGAAGCCGATGACGTACACGCCGCGCTCGAGGAGCAGCTCGGCCATACGTCCGGCCTTCGCCGCGTCGCCGATCATGACCGGGGCGATGGCGTGGTCGCCGGGCAGGATGTCGAAGCCCTCCTCGGTCATACGGCGCCGGAAGAGCGCGGTGTTCTCGGCCAGTTTCTCGCGCAGGTCGCCCGCCGACTCCAGCAGGTCGAGCACCTTGAGCGAGGCCGCCGCGATCACCGGGGCGAGCGTGTTCGAGAAGAGGTACGGCCGGGAGCGCTGGCGCAGCAGGGCCACGATCTCCGCCCGGGCGGCGACGTAACCGCCGGAGGCACCGCCGAGCGCCTTGCCCAGGGTGCCCGTGATGATGTCGACGCGGTCCATGACGCCGTGCAGCTCGGGGGTGCCGCGGCCGCCGGGGCCGACGAAGCCGACGGCGTGCGAGTCGTCGACCATCACCATGGCGTCGTAGCGGTCGGCGAGGTCGCAGATCTCGCGCAGCGGGGCCAGGTAACCGTCCATCGAGAAGACGCCGTCGGTGACGATCAGCTTGCGGCGCGCACCGCCTTGGGCCGCCTCCTTCAGCTGCCGCTCGAGGTCCGCCATGTCGCGGTTGGCGTAGCGGAAGCGGCGGGCCTTGGACAGGCGGATGCCGTCGATGATCGAGGCGTGGTTGAGGGCGTCGGAGATGACCGCGTCCTCGGCCTCGAGGAGGGTCTCGAAGACGCCGCCGTTGGCGTCGAAGCAGGAGGAGTACAGGATCGTGTCCTCCTGGCCGAGGAACGCGGACAGCCGCGCCTCCAGCTCCTTGTGGACCTCCTGCGTGCCGCAGATGAAGCGCACGGACGCCATGCCGTAGCCCCAGCGGTCCAGCGCCTCGTGGGCGGCGGCGATCACCTCGGGGTGGTCGGCGAGGCCGAGGTAGTTGTTGGCGCAGAAGTTGAGCACCTCGCCGGGGCGGCCGCCCGCGGTCACCTGCACGGTCGCGGACTGCGGGGTGCCGATCACACGCTCGGGCTTGTGCAGCCCGGCGGCACGGATCTCCTCGAGGGTGGCGCGCAGGTCGTCGCGCACGGTGTCGAACATCAGAAAGCTCCTAAAGTGCTTACGCCGGAAGAGAGTTACGCAGCCCAGTCCAGGATGACCTTGCCGCCCTTGCCGCTCGCCGCGTCCGCGAACGCAGCCTCGTGGTCGCGGTAGTCGTACCGGCCGGTGATCACCGGGGCGAGGTCGAGTCCGCCCTCCAGCAGCACCGACATCGCGTACCAGGTCTCGAACATCTCGCGGCCGTAGATCCCCTTGATGGTGATCATGGACGTGACGATCCGGGCCCAGTCCACGGGGAACTCCTCGGACGGCAGTCCGAGCATGGCGATCCGTCCGCCGTGCGTCATGTTGGCGATCATCTCGCGCAGCGCCTCCCGGCGGCCCGACATCTCCAGGCCGATGTCGAAGCCCTCGCGCAGGCCGAGTTCGCGCTGCCCGTCGGCGATGGTGGCGTCCGAGACGTTCAGGGCGAGGCTCGCGCCGATCTTGCGCGCCAGCTCCAGACGCTCCTCGCTGACGTCGGTGACGACGACGTTGCGGGCGCCGGCGTGCCGGGCCACGGCGGCGGCCATCAGTCCGATCGGGCCGGCGCCGGTGATCAGGACGTCCTCGCCGACCAGCGGGAAGGAGAGCGCCGTGTGGACGGCGTTGCCGAACGGGTCGAAGATCGCGGCGACGTCCAGATCGACGGGGATCCGGTGCACCCACACGTTGGAGGCGGGCAGCACGACGTACTCGGCGAACGCGCCGTCGCGCCCGACGCCCAGTCCGACCGTCGCCCGGCACAGATGGCGGCGCCCGGCCAGACAGTTGCGGCACTTGCCGCACACCAGGTGGCCTTCGCCGCTGACCCGGTCGCCGGCCTTGATGTCGGTGACGTCGCGGCCGGTGTCGACCACCTCGCCGACGAACTCGTGCCCGACCACCAGGGGCGTGCGGATGGCCTGCTGCGCCCAGCCGTCCCAGGACCGGATGTGCAGGTCGGTGCCGCAGATCCCGGTCCTGAGGACCTTGATCAGTACATCGCCGTGGCCGACCTGCGGCTCGGGGACGTCCATGAGCCAGAGCCCCGGTTCCGCCTTGTCCTTGACCAGCGCCTTCACGCAACGGCTCCTGTGGGTGAGTTCCCGGAGGCGGGCATGCCGAAGGAGCCCGTACCGGGGAGAGGAGTGAGATCGGCTAGAAATCTGCCCTACCGCGGCGCCCGGGTCCATCGAGGATTTCTAAACCTGGGCCGCAGCTTTCCTTCACGCCCGTGCCCTGCGGCCCTGGTGAGCACGGCGCCGACGCCTCGGCGCCTGCGCCTCGCAGTGGTCGGCGACCGGCCGGGGCACCGGGGACGGCCTGCGGCGGGCTATTCCGCCAGGTGGGTGACACGCGGCGACACGGTGGCAGGGGGCACCGTAACGCGGGCCGGTCGGGGGGCGCCCGTCCGCCGGAGGTTCAGCGAGCACAGACCACACTGTACGGCCGACGCGGCCTCATACCCGGTACTCGCGCTGCGCGATCCGCTCCGCCAGCTCCGCCGCCAACGCCTTGATGGTCTCCAGACCGGCCCGGCCCCAGGGGCGTGGTGCGAGGTCGACGGCGCAGACCGTGCCGAGGGCGATGCCCGTACTGTCGACGAGCGGAGCGCCGAGGTAGGAGCGGACGCCGAGTTCGTCGACGGCTGGGTTGCCGGCGAAGCGCGGATAGTCCTGGACGTCCTCCAGGACCAGTGCCTTGCGGCGCACGACGACGTGCGGGCAGAAACCGTACTCGCGACCCAGGTGGCGGACCGGTTCCCTGGATCCGCCCTCCCGGTCGAGGACGGCCGTGAGCGGACGGTCCCCTGGCTGGTGGAGTCCGGCGAAGAATTGCCGGTGTTCGCCGACGAAGTTCACCATCGCGTAGGGCACCGCTGCCACAGCGGCCAGCCGGTCCGCGAACGCGTCGAACTCCGGCTCCGGGCGCTCGCCGAGGCCGAGCCCACGCAACCTGCCGGCACGCGCCGGGGCGTCCTTGTCCTCGGGGGTCAGCAGCAGCCATCGTGGAGTCATGCGCGGACTCCACGGCCTGTGGCCGCCGCCGGGGCGAGGGCGAGGAGGTGACGGACGAGCGTGAGCAGGGTCTGCACCCCCGAGCTGGAGATCCGGGCGTCGCAGCGCACGACGGGGATCTCGGACGCGAGGTCGAGGGCGGAGCGCACCTCGTCCGCGTCGTAGCGGTGGGCACCGTCGAACTCGTTGACGGCCACCACGAACCCGAGGCCGCGCTGCTCGAAGAAGTCGACAGCCGCGAAGCAGTCCTCCAGACGACGTGTGTCCGCGAGAATCACCGCGCCGAGCGCGCCCTCGGACAGCTCGTCCCACATGAACCAGAAGCGTTCCTGTCCGGGGGTCCCGAAGAGGTACAGCACATGCTGCGGGTCGAGCGTGATACGGCCGAAGTCCATCGCCACGGTGGTCTCGACCTTGTTCTCGACGCCGTCGAGGCTGTCGATGGCGGCGCTGACCGTGGTGAGCAGCTCCTCCGTGCTCAGCGGCGCGATCTCGCTGACCGCGCCCACGAAGGTCGTCTTGCCTACTCCGAACCCTCCCGCCACCAGGATTTTCAGCGCGGTGGGGAAGGGATCAGAGCTGCCGTCGTAATCCATCGAGCACTGCCTCCAGAAGGGACCGGTCCGTGGGGTTGTGGTGGAAGGCGGGGGGTTTCGTGGTCAGCGCCCCGCAGCCGACGAGGTCCGACACCAGGACCTTGGTGACCACCGCCGGCAACTTCAGGTGGGCGGCGACCTCGGCGATCGAGACCGGCGCCCGGCACAGGTCGAGGGCCTGGGCGTGCTCGGGGCCGAGGTAGCCGCGGGGGACGGTGCCGGTGACCATGACTTGGGACAGGAGATCGAGGGCGGTGGCCGGCCGGGTGCGGCCGTTGCTGACGGTGTAGGGGCGCACCAGCCGCCCGGCCGCGTCGTCGAGCCAGGGGCCGTCGCCGACCGCGGTCACGCTCAAGGCCTGGGCGCCGTGGGCCGGCGGGGCGCTGTCATCAGATAGGGCCGCACGCTCTTGACGAGCGTCGCCATCTCGTAGCCGAGGACCGCCGCGTCCGCTTCACAGCCGGCGAGTACGGCGAGGCAGGTGCCGGAGCCCGCCGTGGTGACGAACAGCAGGGTGGAGTCGAGCTCGACGACCACCTGCCGGACTTCACCGCCGTCCCCGAAGCGGACACCGGCGCTACGGCCGAGGGAGTAGAGGCCGGAGGCCAGGGCGGCCATGTGGTCGGCGCTGTCCGGGTCCAGTCCGTGGACGGACTTCACGAGCCCGTCGCAGGACAGGAGCACCGCGCTCGTGGTGTGCGGTACGCGCTGCACGAGGCCGCTCATCAGCCAGTCGAGGTCGGGGACATGGGCAGTCGGCACTTCGCTCGCCATGGTGGATCGACTCCTTGGGGTACGCAGGTCTGCGGGAGCGGTCGGGGTCGGTGTGGTCATCCGGCCGGTGTGCTCCCGTCGTGCCGGGCGGTCGGGTCGTGGTCGGGCACGTGTGGGGGGCGTGGTTCGGCCGTGTCCGCCGGGTCCACGGCGGGTGCGCCGGGGGCGGGCGCCGACGCCGGTCCGTCACCGGCGAGCGCCGCGTCCGGCGGGACGTCGGTGTGCCCAAAACCGTCGGAGCCCGTGGGGGTGTCCGCCTCGGAGCGCCCGGGCTCGGGCGTCGGCTCCGCGTCCGCGCGGCCGATGCCCCGCTGGAACGCGGCCATCAGGCCCGGGTCGTGGCCGATGTGCCGGTCGGCATCCTGGCGCACGGGCGGCGTGGGGCCGCCGCGCAGCTGGGGTGCGATGTGCTCCTGGGCGCGGCGGCGGGGCAGTTGGGGCTTGCTCATCGTTCCGCGCACGGGCCCGAGCAGCGGCGCCGGCGGTCCGCCGGCGGTCCGGTCGACGGCCGTCCGGTCATCGGCGCGGATCCCGGGGATCGCCTCGGCCGGGTTGGGTCGTGGTCTGTCGGCGTCGCGTACGGGCAGCGGCGATCGGCTATGGCCGGCCAGGCCCGAATCGTCCTCCGGCTGCCGCGGTCCGGGAGGCCCCGAGTGCTCGGAGACGGTCGGGGACGGCCCTGCGTGCCGGCCGCCCCGCGGTGGGGGAACCTGGCGGTCCGGGCTTTGCGGGACGGCCTGCTGCGGTCCCGCGACACCAGGCGTCACGTCTGGAGTTGCGAGCGGCCCCGTCACCGTGACCGTCCCGCGCGACACCTCTCGGATGATGCTCGCGGACGCGGTCGGAGCCGGCCCGAGCAGGTTCTGCGGCACGACGAGCACCGCCTGCACACCGCCGTAGATGTTGGGCTGCAACCGGACGTGGATGCCGTGGCGGCGGGCGAGCTGGGAGACGACGAACAGCCCGATGCGGCCGTCCGCCAGCAGGCCGGCGACGTTGACCTGGTCGGGATCGGCCAACAGGGCGTTCATCCTGCCCTGTTCGGCCGGTGGCATGCCGAGCCCGCGGTCCTCGACCTCGACGGCGAGGCCCGAGGTGACGAGGCCGGCACGCAGCAGCACCTGGGTGTGCGGAGCCGAGAACACGGTGGCGTTCTCGACCAGTTCGGCCAGCAGATGGATCACGTCGGCCACAGCGTGGCCGCGCAGGGTGCCGTCGATCGGCGGCACGAGCTTGACCCGCGAGTACTGCTCGACCTCGGCGATCGTCGAGCGCAGTACCTCGGTCATGGACACCGGATGGCTCCACTGGCGGCGCGAGACGGCACCGCCGAGCACGGCGAGGTTCTCGGCGTGGCGCCGGATGCGGGTGGCGAGGTGGTCGACGTGGAAGAGGCCCTTGAGGAGGTCGGGGTCTTCGATCTCGTTCTCCAGCTCGTCCAGGATCGAGATCTCCCGGTGCACGAGCGACTGAAGGCGCCGGGCCAGATTGACGAAGACCTCGAGCTTCTGTGCGCTGCCCGTGTGACTGGAGAGCTGGGCGGCCTGGACGACGGCGGCGACCGCGCCGTCGTGGGCGCTCGCCAGCTCGGCCGCGAGCAGGTCGAAGTCGTCGCCGTTCGCGCCCGGTTCGGCGCGTCGTGGGCGCGTGGGCGGCGCCTCGCCGCGACGCAGCACCTCGAGCAGGGCACGCAGCTCGGCCTCGCCGCGGGCGCCGACGCGGCGCAGTGACGTCAGCCGGTCGGCGACGGACCTGGCCGCGCGGCGGGCGGCCACGGCGGCGACCACGATGCCCACAAGGCTCACTCCGAGGGCGCCCGCGAGCACGGCCCAGAGCGTGGCGGTCGGGCGAGCGCCGGTGGAGCGGACAGTGAAGAACACGGCGGCGCAGGCGCTCAGGGCCACCGCGATCGGTGGCAGGACCGCCAGACGCAGCAGTTGGGGCCGTATCCCGGTCTCGCGGACGGCGGGCCGCCCGTGCCGCCCGCCCTCGCGGCGGTCTACGCGTGCGGCCGGTGCGCGGAGGTGAGACATCGGCGTCCTCGTGCTGGGTGCGTCGGGGGCGTGGGGGCTCCCGCGGTTCTGCGCCACTCGGGCATGCGCCATCGCGGCGTCGGCCGGGAGAACCGAGGAATTCGGCCCTGTGTCGCCCGACGGCAACTCAGAGTAGTCGCCGACGCGGCAAGTGCGGTGGGCTGTTGACAAAGTCCTCCGGAGAGCTTCCCGCTCTGGTATGAGGGGTCGTACGACAGACCGATAACCCCGCCGACGGGCGCGTTCTCGTGAGCCAACGAACCGATCAATGCTGGTCAGATGCGGTCACAATCAAAGGAGAGGACCGGGGAGCCCTACGCTCCCCGGCCCTCGCCTCCGGTCCGAAAAGCGGACCCGAAACCCAGCCCGCCGCAGCCATTTCCAGCTCCCAGGAGCCCCCTGTACCCCAGCGGGAACGTCACCCGGCGTGTCGGCGGTCGACCTCGCCCAAGGCCGCCCTCGAGCCCGACCGCCGTCCCGCGCCACCACGGCTCGGCCAGGAGGGTCTCGGCCGTCGGTTCGAAGGGCTCACCGGGGTGCGGCAGCGCGACCGGCTCACCCACCGCCTGCGCCGCGCGACCGTCCCCGCGCCTTGCCAGGCCCGTTGGGCGGGAAGACGCCGGCGGGCGACGGCATTGCCTGCTCCGACAACCACGCCGCGCACACCGACGTCCCCGTACAGCCCCCGGCTGCCCCGTGAACGTCAGGCGGCGACAAGGACCAGCGCGGCTTGGTCGTCGAGGCTGGCATTGCCGGCGAACGCGGTCACGGCGCTCGTGACGGACTCGATGAGGTCGGCTGCGGTGGGCGTCGTGGTCCGGACCGCGACCAGGGCGTCTGCCAGACGGCCCTCACCGAAGAACTCGCCGTCCGCGCAACGCGCCTCGGTGATGCCGTCGGTGGCCAGGATGAGACTGTCGCCGTGGCGCAGCTCGACATCGCAGGGGTACAGGTCGGGGTCGGGCCCGATGCCCAACAGCAGTCCTGGACCGGCGATTTCCTCGACCCGGCCGTCGGCATGGCGGACGAGAGGCGGTACATGGCCCGCGCGGATCAGGGTGAGCGCGAGGTGGGACGCGGAATGCCGCAGCTCGCCGTAGACGAGCGACACGAACTGGCCTTCGTCGCCGCTGCCGTCCCTCAGCGCGTCGTTGATCGCGGCGACCACCGCGGCCGGATCGCGCAGGAGGCGGGCGGCGGCGCGTGCGGTGTGGCGGACCAGGCCGGTGGTGGTGGCGGCCAGCGCACCACGTCCGCACACGTCGCCGATCATGAGCGCCCAGCGGTCGCCGGGGAGCGGGAACACGTCGTAGAAGTCGCCGCCGACATCGAGCCCTTCGCCGGCCGGATGGTACGAGGTCGCCAGGGTGGCACCAGGAATCGTGGGCAACTCGGGAGGCAGCAGGGCCCTCTGCAGATCGCGGGCCAGCCGGACCCGGTCGGTGAACTGGTGGGCGTTGTCGGCACTCGAAGCGGCCCGGCGGGCGAGTTCCTCGGCGAGGGCGATCGTGTGGCTGTCCAGGGGCAGATCGGTGGACAGGAGTGTGAGCACGCCGAAAGTGCGGCCCCGGGTCCTCAACGGGACACAGACGTAGCCGGTGATGCCGGAGTGTGCGCACGGGCCACCCACCTGGGCGGTCTCGGTGGCGCCGGAGGCCAGCGCGCCGACGACCGCCGTGTCCATCGCGTCGCACAGTACGGAGGACGCGAGGAGCTCTCGCCCCTCCCGGGTCGAGGCGGCGACGGCGATGCGCCTGGTCCGGCCGTGCTCGACGACGTGCACGGCGCACAACGGCGCGAGGGCCGGCACGGTCAGCCGGGCCATGCGCTGCAGGCAGTCGGCATAGTGCGGCTCGCTCGCCACGGCGGTGCTGGCTTCCAGCACGAAGGCCAGGTCCTCATGGGCCACCTTCTCGCGCTTCTGGGCTGCGTGGCTCGCCTCCACCGCGCGATGCCGTTCGATGGCCAGCGCGGCGATGCGGGCGAATGCGGCGCTGAGTGCCAGGTCCTTCTCCTCGGGAGCCCTCGGAGTGCGGTGGTACATCGCGAAGGTGCCCAGCAGCCGGCCGTCCGCATCCTGGATCGGTGTGGACCAGCACGCCGCGACCCCGGCCCGCCGGGCCAGATCGCGGTAGTCCTTCCAGAGGGGATCGGTGGCGATGTCGGTGACGATCACCGGCTCACGCCGGTGGGCGGCCGTGCCGCACGAGCCGGCGCCCTCGCCGATGAGCGCTCCGTCGATCCCCTGGTTGTAGAAGTCGGGCAGGCACGGGGCGCTGCCGTGCCGGAGGCGCCGTCCATCGGGATCGAGAAGCTGCACCGAGACGATCGTGCCGGGTGAGAACTCCTCGATCACCTTGGCCATCCCGCCCAGAGTCTCGTCCAGCGGTGCGTCGCGTGCGATCTGCTCCAGCAGCGCGCGCTGCTCGGCGGCCAGGAGACGCTCGTGGTGGTACCCCGTGGTCTCGACGGCGATCACCACGATCCCGTCGACCTGGCCCGCCGCGTCCCGGCGGGGTTCATAGGTGAAGTCGAAGAAGCGCTCCCGCTGCTTGCCCGGACCGCCGAGCAGGAGCCGCACGCCGCGGGCCCGGTATGCCCGGCCGGTGCGGTGGACGGCGTCGAGCCGTTCCAGGAGGCCCTGCGCAGCCACTTCCGGAATGAGCTCCCCTATTGGCGCGCCGATGCGCACGCGATCGGGCCCCACGACCTCCGAGAACGCCGAGTTCGCCGCTTCCAGCAAGTGTCTCGGGCCGCCCAGTGCAGCAAAGATCACCGGCGCTTGCCCGAACAGAACCTCGTACTCGTCGCGCCGTCGGTCGGCGACACCGGGACGTTCTGTGGCCGAGCTGTGGTGACCCGGATGTATAGACATGACAGGCTCTCGTCCCCTGTCTCCTGCGCTCGCCTCCCCCTCACGTCCTTTCTACTGTGACACAGGTCTCAGTGGAACCAGACCGATCAAGCGCACCGCCGGGCCCGCCGAGAGCGCCGGGTCCTGTCCGCACGAGGGCCTGATGGCAGCCCTCGCCCTGCGGTCACGCGCGGTTCCTGCGGCCACACGCGGGCCCGGACGTCACCGACCGTCCGGGCCCGCTCCGCCGTTCTGCTCTTCGTCCGGCTCTGGTGTCAGCGGTCGCCCGCGAGGTCGAGATCACCCTCGGCGACCGGCGAGGCTTCCGGCCCCTCGGCGACCGGCGAGGCTTCCGGCCCCTCGGCGACCGGCGAGGCTTCCGGCCCCTCGGCGACCGGCGAGGCTTCCGGCCTCTCGACCCGGCGCCACGGCCGTTCGAAGGGCGTGGACACCGCTCGCCACCACGGGTCCGCAGGGGGGTTCTTCGACGGCTCGAAGGGTTCCCCGGGCCTGGGCAACGCCACGGCTTGTCCCACTTCCTCGCCCGCGTCGTTCGTCCACTCGCCGGGCTCGGCCCAGGGGTGCGGTGCCAGGTTGAACGTGGCCCAGTGGATGGGCATCATCACGCCCCCCGGCCGCCCGCCCTGGAGGTCGAGGTGGGCCCGCATGCCCTCCTCGGGGGTCATGTGGATGTCCGGCCAGAACTCGGAATAGGCGCCGATCTGGATCATCGTGGCGTCGAACGGGCCGTGCTCGGCTCCGATGTCCTTGAAGCCCTCGAAGTAGCCGGTGTCGCCGCTGTGGTAGATCCGGTGCTCGTCGCCCGCCACCGACCAGGACGCCCACAGCGTGTGCTGGGTGTTGCGCAGACCGCGGCCGCAGAAGTGCCGGGCCGGGGTGGCGGTCAGGGTGATGCCGCCGACCTTCGTCGACTCGTGCCAGTCCAGTTCGCGCAGCCGGTCGGCCGACACGCCCCAGCGCTCCAAGTGAGCGCCGACGCCGAGGGGTATCGCGAACACGGTGTCCGTGCCGGCGAGGGCCTTGATGGTGGGCAGGTCGAGGTGGTCGTAGTGGTCGTGGGAGATGACCACGACGTCGACCGGCCCGAGCGCGGCGAGCGGCAGCGGCACCGGGTGCAGCCGCTTGGGGCCTGCGAAGTCGAAGGGGGAGCAGCGCTCGCCCCAGACCGGGTCGAACAGGACCCGGTGCCCGTCGATCTCGGCGAGCACGCTGGAGTGCCCCATCCAGGTCAGCCGCAGTCCGGTCGCCGGGGGCCGGGCCAGATCGGCGTACGTCGTCGGGTGCACCGGCACGGTACCGGCCGGGGCGCGGCGGCCGCGGTCGTCCTTGCGGAAGTAGGACTTCGCAAGCTCGAGCGCGGAGCCGCCCGACGGCCGAGTCCTGGTGCCCGCCGGGTTCACGAAGACGCCGTCCGCGAAGTGCGGCGATCTGCGGATGCGCGCCAGGCGCTCCCCGCTCGGATCCGCGCCGAAGGCGACGGGCCGCAGCGCACGCAGCCCCGAGCTCAGGGAACGGGAACCGGTCACGGGACCTCCAGGGAATCGGTGAGGGATTCCATTATGGTCGGCCCCTCTGACATCACCGGGTCGGCCGTGTCACACCGCGATGCCCCGGCACGGGGCGCCGTACAGGTCTGGTCGTCACCTCCACGGCGCGCCGGGGCCGCCGTACCGGAGGCGCCCCTGGCTCGTCGGCTCTCTCCGCCCCGCGAGGCACGCTCTTCTTCCGCGGCACGCACCGGTGTGGCAAGGTCCTCGTCCCGGGAACGCGCCGAGCGCCGGGCCGGTCCGCGCTTCGAGACGGGCACTCCCGCTACCGAAGGCATGCAGGCAACTGAACGGCGGTTCAGTACAGTGGACGCATGACCACCGATCGGGGCGCTCCCCTCATGACGCTCGTCTGGACCGACCATGTCACCGGCCGACGGGGCTATCTCGTCGTCGACCGCCTCGTCAGGGGCGTCGCGAGCGGCGGGCTGCGGATGCGGCCCGGCTGCACGCTGGACGAGGTGGCCGGGCTCGCACGCGGCATGAGCATGAAGGAGGCGCTGCACTACGACCCGAAGGCCCGGTACGTCCCGCTGGGCGGCGCCAAGGGCGGTATCGACTGCGACCCCCGGGCCCCGGAGGCGTACGACGTCCTGGTGCGCTACCTGCGGGCCATGCGGCCGTACATCGAGTCGCTCTGGACCACCGGTGAGGACCTCGGGCTCACCCAGGACCTGGTGGACCGCGCGGCCGCCGAAGCGGGACTTGTGTCCTCGATCCAGGCCGTGTACCCGCTTCTCGACGACGAGGCGGCGGCCCGCAAGCGGCTCGCGGACGCCTTCGCAGTGGAGGTGGACGGCGTCGGGCTCGACGCGCTGGTCGGCGGGTGCGGGGTCGCCGAGTCGGTGCTGACCGCCCTGGACCGGGCCGGAACGCCGTATGCGGGAACGCGCGTGGCCGTGCAGGGATTCGGCACCATGGGCGGCGCCACGGCGCGGTTCCTGGCCCGCGCGGGCCTGGCGGTCGTCGCGGTCGCCGACGTCAAGGGCACCATCGCCAACCCGGACGGGCTCGACGTCGAGGCGCTGCTCGCCGCGCGCGACGCGTACGGAGCGGTGGACCGCGGCGCGCTGCGCCCGGCCGACCGTGAACTGCCCGGCGACGCCTGGCTCGCGGCCGAGGCCGAGGTGCTGGTGCCTGCGGCGGTCTCGTATGCCGTCGACACCGGGAACCAGGCGCGGATCCACGCGCGATGGATCGTGGAGGCGGCCAACATGCCGGTGCTGCCCGAGGCGGAGGAACTGCTCACCGCACGCGGGGTGACCGTGCTGCCGGACGTGGTGGTCAACTCCGGTACGAACGCCTGGTGGTGGTGGACCTTGTTCGGCGACATAGGAGCCGAGGCGCCGGAGGCGTTCGCGTACACGCGGCGCTCCATGCGTGCCCTGGTCGGCCTGGTGCTGGACCGGGCGGAGACCGACGGGACGAGTCCCCGGGCTGCCGCCCACGCCCTTGTGGCGGACCGGCTGCCGGTGATCGCGGAGCGGTTCGGCTGGTATCGGTGACGTAGTGTTGGCCCGTGACGAGGGTGCGGTTGAGCGTGGCCCAGCGGCGTGAGGAACTGCTGCGGGCCGCCGTCGAGCAGATCGAGGAGCGGGGCGTTGCGGCGGTGCGGATCGCCGATGTGGCCTCGGCCCTCGGGGTGAGCAACGCGCTGGTGCTGTACCACTTCTCGACGAAGGAGAAGCTCGTCGCGGAGGCGTTCGCGTACGCCGCCGAGGGCGACCTCGGGCATCTGCGCAAGCTGCTCGGCCGCCGTACGACTGCGTTGCGGCGCCTCAGGTCCGCCGTGCGCTGGTACGCGCCGACCGGTCAGGCCAAGGGCTGGCGGCTGTGGATCGAGGGCTGGGCCGCGGCGCTCCGCGAGCCCGCGCTGCGGGAGGTCACGCGGGACCTCGACCGCCAGTGGAAGGCCGCGATCGCCGAGGTCGTGGCGGAGGGGGTGGCCGCGGGCGAGTTCCACTGCCCCGACCCGGCGGGCACCGCGTTGCGGCTGACCGCGCTGCTCGACGGGCTCGCCGTGCAGATGACGGCGTACGAGGGAACCGTGCCGCGGGCCCGGGCCCAGGGGTGGGTGGACGACGCACTCGCCCGTGAACTGGGACTGGAACGCGCGGCGTTGACCTCGGTGTAGGCCTGACGTCCACGCGATGGAAGAGAGCGGGCCGCACAGCCAGGCGCCGCTGGGCCGCACGACACCCCTCTGAGACCCGGAGGCCGGGCCACGCCCCGGCAAAGTCGAAGGCCCGGGCACATGGCCCGGGCCGTGTCCGACGAGGCGGTCAGACCGCCTTCGCGATCCGCATCTTGATGTCGTCGGGCGACAGCGTGCCCTTCGCCACCACGCGGTCGCCGGAGGACTCGCCACGCAGCCGGCGCCCGATCCACGGGACCAGGTACTCGCGCGCCCAGTGGATGTCGTCGCGCCGCACGTCCAAGGTCCCCCGGGGCGGCAGCGGCGGCCACGGCTGGTCCGGGTCGGCCGGCACCTCCAGGCCGAGCACCTGGCCCGCCCGCAGGGCGACCCGGGTGTGACCCTCGGGCGAGAGGTGGAGACGGTCCCCGTCCCAGGCCCGCCGGTCCTGCACGGTCCGCAGCGACCACAGGTCGAGGACCGGGCAGCCGTACCGGTCGGCGATCGCCCGGACATGCCCGTTGTACGTGGCGATCTTGCCGCGCAGGTGCCTGAGCACGGGCACGCCGCGGGTGTCGAAGCCGGTCGTCACCATGACCGTGCCGACCGCGGAGGTGAGCTCGGCGACGGCGCGCTCGAAGCGCTCGGCGACGTCGTCGGGGTCGGTGCCCGGCCGGATGATGTCGTTGCCGCCGGCACAGAACGAGACCAGGTCCGGGGCGAGTTCGAGGACCTTCGGAACCTGGTCCGCCACGATCTGGTCGAGCAGTTTGCCGCGCACGGCGAGGTTCGTGTAGTTGAAGTCGTTCTCGGGCCGCCGGTCGGCGAGGAGCACCGCGAACCGGTCGGCCCAGCCGACGAACTGTCCGTCGGGCCCGGGGTCGCCGACGCCCTCGGTGAAGCTGTCCCCCACCGCCACGTACGACCCGATCACTGATCCGCCGTCATTCTTCGAATCGTCTGCCACGTCGGCCCATGATTCACCTTGGGATGTGAGCTACGCGACCGTAGGGAAGGGTTGACGGGCGGTGAGATAAACCACTCACGAAGTGCGGGCCGATCCGGAATAACCCTCTGAGCAGCGGTGTTCAGGTCTGCCACTGGAGCAGGAGCCTGGCCCGGCGAGCGGGCAGGCCGGAGGCCGGACCGGGAAGGCGGGTCCGGCCTCCGAAAGGGGCGGGCGGCCGAGCAGCGTCAGCCGACGCTCACGTCGGAGCCGTAGTCCAGGGTCGTACGGATCTCGAAGTGCGCTACTCACGTGCCGTTTCTCCAGGAGCCCTCATTCCAGGGCGAGTTTGAATGAGGGCTCCGATTCGGGCAGAACTCTCAGATACGACGCAGCCGGACGACCGTCGCATCGAAGTCACCGCGCAGCCCGGTCGGCAAACCGTGGTGCAACAGCACGGCACCACGGTGCACTTCGCCCGTTTCGGGGCATTCATACGTCGCCGTCGGGTCGAGCCCGCGCAGCCGCAGCGGGGCGACGGGCTCCCCGTAGTGCTGCGCCTGGAGCCAGGCGAGGACCACCGTCTCGTCGCCGAGCACGTACTGGACCGCGCTCAGCCCGCCGGCCGGCGGCCGCAGCCGGTAGAGGTCGCCGCGCTGGACCACCGGGCGGATCTCCTTGTAGAGGCCGACCCAGTCCCGGGACTCCGCCAGCTCCTCCTCCGTCCACTTCGTCAGGTCCCCGCCCACACCGAGCACCCCGGCCATGGCACTCACGAACCGGAAGCGCAGCGAGCTGACCCGCCCGTTGAGCTGGGTGTTCGGACTGTCGGTGACCCAGGCGGCCATGACCCGGGCCGGATGGATCTGGCTGAAGCCATACTGAATGGCGAGCCGGTCCAGCGGGTCGGTGTTGTCGGAGGTCCACACCTGGTCCGTGCGGCTCATGACTCCGAGGTCGATGCGCCCACCGCCGCCTGAGCAGGACTCGAAGGCGACGCCGGGGTGCGCGGCCCGCAGCCGGTCCAGCAGTGCGTACAGGGCCCGTACGTGGTCCACCCAGAGCCGCTGCGGATACGCCTCGCCGGGCCAGCCGGCATCGGTGAAGCAGCGGTTGAAGTCCCACTTCACGTAGTCGACCGGGGCGCTGGAGAGAAGCGCGTCCAGCTGCTCCCACAGGTACTCCTGGACGTCCTCGCGGGCGAGGTTCAGGACGAGCTGGTTGCGGAATTCCGTCCGCTTCCGCCCGGGCTGGTACTGCACCCAGTCGGGGTGGGCCCGGTAGAGATCGCTGTCCGGGTTGACCATCTCGGGCTCGACCCAGATCCCGAACTGCATTCCGAGGGAGTGCACATAGTCGGCGAGCGGCTTGAGGCCGGAAGGGAACCGGTCGGGGTTGGGCCGCCAGTCCCCGAGCCCGGCGCGGTCGCTGGTGCGCTCTCCGAACCAGCCGTCGTCGACCACGAACAGCTCGATCCCGATCTCCGCCGCCCGCCGCGCGAGCGCCTCCTGCTGCTCCTCGGAGATGTCGAACTCGGTGGCCTCCCAGGAGTTGTAGAGCACGGGGCGGTCCCGGTCGGCGTCCGGTATGACATGGGCCCGCTGATACGCGTGCCAGGCGCGGCTCGCCTCCCCGAATCCGCCGTCGGTCCACAGCCCCGCGAAGACGGGCGTCGTGAACGACTCCCCCGCCGCGAGGCGCAGCAGGCCGGAGTCGTCGTACCCCGCCCCGCCGGTGATCTGCACACGGGCGTCGGGCAGCTGGGCCACCGCGATCCGCCAGCTGCCCGACCAGCCGAGCGCACAGCCGTAGACCTCGCCGCGTTCCTCGGTCGCGTCCGTGTCGAGGGCCACCCAGGGAAGGTGCTGGTGCCCCGTGTGGCCGCGGCGGCTGCCGATGACCTTCTCGCCGTAGGTGAGGGCGGACCGCGCGAGCCTGGACTCGGCTGCCCAGCGGCCGTGCAGCTGAGACAGACGCCAGCCGTCGCGCTCGGGCAGGGTCCAGGCGGCGGAGTCGGCGCGGAGGAGCTCGACGGGCCCGGGACCGTCGTTGGCGAGCGTCACCCAGCGCTCCACGACATCCGCACGCATCCGGTAGTGGAGGGTGATCAGGAGCCCGGCGTCCCTGAACCGCAGCCGCAGTTCGTCGCCGTCGCCCTCGGCCGTCTCGAAGGTCCACTCGGTGCCGCGGCGTTCCTGTATGCGGGCGGAGAGGGCGGGGCGCACAAAGCGGGGGCCGCCCTCCACCGGGTACTCCTCGCGGCCGTCGAGCGGGGACTCGAAGGGCCAGTACCGGGGCTCGGGCAGAGCCGCGAGCGCCTCGGCGTCGGGGAGCGCGATCCGCGGGCCCCAGTGCAGGTGCAGCAGTTCGCCGCCGTCGGTGAGCCGCATCGCGTAGCTGCTTCCGGGCCCGGACAGCAGCCAGGTGCGACGGTCGGCGCTGATCTCCAACATAAGACCCCCCACAGATCCAAACAGGTACGATCAGACCTCAACATCATCGGGGGTGACATGCCTCGTGGGCAACGCCCGGGGCACGTCGAGCGAGGGTCAACGCAGGTCCAGCGCAGGTTCAGCCCAGCGTCCGGTCTCCGACGATTGCCCGATAAACCTATGTCGTATCGTCGAAGCGCGCCCCGTCGGCGAACAGCGCCGGCGGACGGATGGGAGGAGCCCCCGTGACGCAGCAGGTCCCGTCTACCGAGCCCGAGCTGACCGGGGTGCGCAACTTTCGTGATGTGGGCGGTCTGCCCACCGTGGACGGGCGGCGTGTGCGGCACGGAGTGCTCTTTCGCAGCGGTCACCTCGCGCATGCGACGGAGCAGGACGCGGCGTTCCTCTCCTCGCTCGGACTGCACACGATCTTCGACTTCCGCAACGCGGCGGACCAGAAGCTGGAGGGGCCGGACGTCGAGCTGGCGGGGGTGCGCAACATCAACCTTCCGCTGACCGACCCGGCGGACGGTGCCGAGTACTGGAAGATGGTCCGCGACGGCGATCTGGACCAGTTGCGCGCGCTCCTCGACGACGGCAAGGCGGCCAACCGCATGATCGTCTCCTACCGCACGATCATCAAGGAGCGCACGGCCGAGCACTCCCAGGTGCTGCGCGCGCTCGCCGAGGACAGCGTGCCCGCCCTCATGCACTGCGCCGCCGGCAAGGACCGCGCGGGTCTGTCGATCGCGGTGACGCTGCTGGCGCTCGGGGTCGAGCGCGAGGCGATCGTCGCGGACTACCTGGAGTCCAACGCGAAGCACCGCCGGTACAAGGTGCACCGCAACGGTTCCTCGCCCGACACGTACTCCCCCGAGGTGATGGAGCTGCTCAGCCCTCTGTTCGACGCGCGCGCCGAGTATCTGGCGGCCGCGATCGAGACCGTCGAGGAGACCTGGGGCGGCGTCGACGTCTACCTGGAGCGGGGCCTCGGGATCACCCCCGCGGTGCGGGAGCGGCTGCGCGCCCGGCTGCTGGACTGAGCCGCTTCCGCTCCCCGCTGCGCGACCCCGCCTACTTCGCGCCGACCTCGAACAGCAGAAAGATGAAGCCTGCGAAGAGATGGCCGACGGCGATGTAGACGATCAGCCGGATCCACAGCGCACGGGGGAACTTCTCCTCCATGGACCTGCGCTGGGGGCGGGTCTCCGGTTGCTCAGTCACAGTGTTTCTCCTGGGGTGGGTCCGAGGCAGAGCGCCGAGACCGGGCTCTGCAGCAGGGTGTGGACGAAGAGCAGCTCGGTGCCGCCCTGGTCGGCGGCACCGAGGCGGTGCGGGGTCAGGGAGTCGAAGTGCGCGCTGTCGCCGGGCCCGAGCACGTGCATCGTGTCGCCGAGGCGCAGCCGCAGCCGCCCGCTCAGGACGTACAGCCACTCCTCACCGGGATGGACACGCACGAGGTCGCCCTGGGTGTCGTACGGGACGTGGACCCGCAGGGCCTGCATACAGCGGCCCGGCGCGCCGGCCTGCCAGTAGGTCCAGCCCCCCGCCCGCGTCGGCTCCATGTCGGGGGCGCGGACGACCGCGTCGGGGTCGGCGACGGTCTCTCCCAGCAGTTCGGAGACAGTCGTACCGTAGATACGGGCGAGTGTGAGCAGCATCGGCAGCGAGGGCTGGCGCTGACCGGTCTCGAGCCGGGACAGATGGGCGGGCGAGAGCCCGGCCGAACGGGCCGCGGCCTCCAGGGTGAGCGAGGCACGGCGGCGCAGCGCACGCAGCTGCGGCGCGACGGCGGGCAGGTCCACGCCGTTCCCGGACTCGTTCTCGGGAGAGCTCATGCTCTCCATTCAGCCGCAGCTTTGCCTCCGCGGCAAATTTCTTGCCTCAGAGGCAAAGCTCCCCGAGATGCGGCTAGCGGTTGGCCACCGCCTGCTTGATCAGTGTCTTGCCGAAGTCCCACATGAGTCCGCTGCCGCTGTGGGCATCGTCCATGACCGCGGTGAAGGCCTCGACGAACCGGTCGACGTCCTCTTCGCCGATGATCAGCGGCGGGATCAGCTTGATCACCTCGAGGTGGTCCCCGGAGACCTGGGTGAGGATGCGGTGCCGTTGCAGCAGCGGGACGACCACCATCTGTGCGAACAGACCCTTGCGAGCGGCCTGGAGCATGGACCACCGGCCGCGCAGCTTCAGCGAGCTGGGCCGGCCGAACTCGATGCCGATCATCAGGCCCCGGCCGCGCACGTCGCTGAGCAGCTCGTACTTGTCGACCAGCGCCGCAAGGCGGGACTTGAGCTGCTCCCCGACGGCACGCACGTGCGCGACGGTCTGCTCGTTCTCCATGACGGACAGGACGGCGAGCCCGGCCGCCATCGCCTGCGCGTTGGACCCGAAACTCGCCGAGTGCACAAGCACCCGGTCCATGGACGAGTAGACCTTCTTGAAGATCCACTCCTTGCCGAGGGTGGCGCCGACCGGCACATAGCCGCCGGAGAGCGCTTTCGCCACGCACACCAGGTCCGGTTCGACACCGCTCTCGTACTGGTAGGCGTAGAAGTCCCCGGTCCGGCCGAGCCCGGTCTGCACCTCGTCCGCGATCAGCAGCGCCTTGTGACGGTGCAGCAGCTCCTGGGCCGCCGCCAGATAGCCCGGCGGTGCCTCGTGGACGCCCTTGCCCTGGATCGGCTCGACGATGAGGCCCGCCACGTCCCCCTTCCTCAGTTCCCGGGCCAGGGCCTCGAGATCGCCGAGCGGGACCGCCGTGTCGGGCAGCAGCGGGGAGAACCCGTCGCGGAAGCCGTCTTCACCGTTCACGGACAGCGATCCGGTGGTCAGGCCGTGGAAGGCGTGCTCGCAGTACAGGATCCGCGGCTTTCCCGTGGCGAAGCGGGCGAACTTCAGCGCGGTCTCGACCGCCTCCGTGCCGCTGTTGCCGAAGAAGACCCTGTCCAGATGCGGGCTGTGGCTGAGCAGCTTCTCCGCCAGCAGCCCGGGCAGCGGCTGGCAGTCGAAGCGGGTGAGGTCGGCGAGCTGGGCGTCCAGGACGTCATGCAGGGCCTTGCGGACCACGGGATGGTGGCGCCCCAGGCCCATCACGCCGAAGCCGGCGAGCATGTCCAGGTAGTCGGCGCCGTCCGCGTCCCAGAAATGGGCACCCTCGGCCCGCTCGTAAACCTTGTCGAAGCCGATGGTGCGGAGCATGCGCGGGAGCTGGTGGTTGAGGTACCTGGCGTGCAGCTCGTAGCGCTCGGCTCCGCGCTCGGCCAGGAGCGCGCCGAGGTCGAACTCCCGGTTCCGGGGAGGGGTGGTCATGCGTGTTTCTCCTTGGCGAGTTCATCCTTGGCGGTCAGGCAGGCGCTGATCCGCCCCGCGACCTCGACGGGCGTGAGCCCGATGTCGGCGAGCACCTCGCTCCGCTTGGCGTGCGCGAGGAACTGCTCCGGAATCCCGAACTGCCGTACGGGGACGTCGATGTCGGCGTCGCCGAGCGCCAGCACGACCGCCGAGCCGACGCCGGCGGCCCTGCTGTTGTCCTCCACGACCGCGACGAGCCGGTGCTCGGCGGCGAGGCCCGGCAGCGCGGGGTCGACGGGTTTGACCCAGCGCGGGTCGACGACCGTGCAGCCGATGCCGCGAGCGTCCAGCAGGTCGGCGGCCTGGAGGCAGACGGACGCCATGACGCCGACGGCGACCATCAGCACCTCGGGCCGGTCCGCGCGGTGCAGGACGTCGAGTCCGCCCACGCGGTCGACCGCCGGGACCACGGGGCCGGCGGACTCCTTCGGGAAGCGGATCAGGGTCGGCGCGTCGTCCACCGCCACCGCCTCCCGCAGCTGCCCCCGCAACTGGTCGGCGTCGCGTGGTGCGGCGATCCTGAGGCCGGGCACGACCTGCAGGACCGACATGTCCCACATCCCGTTGTGGGACGCTCCGTCGACACCCGTGACCCCGGCCCGGTCCAGGACGAACGTGACCCCGCAGCGGTGCAGGGCGACGTCCATGAGGAGCTGGTCGAAGGCACGGTTGAGGAACGTGGCGTAGACGGCGACCACAGGGTGCAGCCCCCCGGTCGCCAGACCGGCCGCGGAGACGACCGCGTGCTGCTCGGCGATCCCCACGTCCCACACCCGTTCGGGGAAGCGCTCCGCGAACTTGGCCAGGCCCACCGGGTGCAGCATGGCCGCCGTGATCGCCACGACGTCCTCGCGCTCCTCGCCGATCCGGACGATCTCGTCGCCGAACACCGACGTCCAGGACGGACCGTCCGACGGCGCCAGGGGCTCGCAGGTCAGCGGGTCCATCACGCCCACGGTGTGGAAGTGGTCCTCCTCGTGGGCAAGCGCGGGCTCGTAGCCCCGGCCCTTCTCGGTGAGGCAGTGGATCAGCACGGGCCCGTGGAAGCGTTTGGCGCGGCGCAGCGCCGATTCGACGGCCCGGATGTCGTGTCCGTCGATCGGGCCGACGTACTTCAGGCCCAGGTCCTCGAACAGACCCTGCGGCGCGAACGCGTCCTTGAAGCCCTTCTTGGCGCCGTGTAGTGCCTCGTAGACGGTGTTGCCGACCACGGGGGTGCGCTGGAGCATGTCCTTGCCCCAGGCCAGGACCTGTTCGTAACCGTCCGTCGTGCGCAGGGTGGCCAGGTGGTTGGCGAGGCCGCCTATGGTCGGCGCGTACGAGCGCTCGTTGTCGTTGACGACGATGATCAGCGGACGGTCCTTGGCGGCGGCGATGTTGTTGAGCGCCTCCCACGCCATGCCACCGGTGAGTGCGCCGTCGCCGATGACCGCGACGACATGGCCCTTCTCCCCCTGCACCTGGCGGGCCTTGGCGAGACCGTCGGCCCAGCCGAGTGCGGTGGAGGCGTGACTGTTCTCGATGATGTCGTGCTCGGACTCCTCACGCGACGGATAGCCGGACAGGCCGCCTTTGCCGCGCAGTTTGGAGAAATCCTGACGCCCTGTCAGGAGCTTGTGCACATAGCTCTGATGACCGGTGTCCCACAGGATGCGGTCGACCGGGGACTCGAAGGCCCGGTGGAGCGCGATGGCGAGCTCCACCACCCCCAGATTGGGCCCCAGGTGACCACCCGTCCTGGCCACGGCGTGGATCAGGAACTCCCTGATCTCCTCGGCCAATCGGCTCAGCTCCGCCTCGGACAGCGCCTTCAGGTCCCGTGGTCCCCGGATGTTCTCCAGAATCGTCACGCTCAGGCCTCCCCTGTTCTCAAGAGCTCGGTTCACCTCCGGAGCACCGCAGCCGGTGCGGGAAAGGCGGCCGTGCCCGGCCCTCTTTCGCCGGGCCTGTGCACGGTCGCCTTCCCGGCACCGTCGCGTTCCTTCGGCTCACTCGCTGATAACTCCGGTCAAGCAACGGTGGTGCCGGGCGCTCCCGGAGTGGTGACGGTCGGGCCGCCGGACGCGGCACCGTCCTTCTCCATCTGCTCGGCGAGCTTCATCGCCTCTTCGATGAGCGTCTCCACGATCTTCGACTCGGGCACGGTCTTGATGACCTCGCCCTTGACGAA
>NZ_JBSFJX010000101.1:0-29868 GCF_053598275.1 Streptomyces sp. NPDC001156
TACCGAGCGCGGGTGGTGTAGCCGCAGCCGGTCTCCGGGCAGGCCAGGCGCCGACGGTTCAGGGCCACGTCCACGATCACGCGGTCGTCGCCGAACGACACGTCGGTCACACTCACGCCGGGAAGGTCCAGGAGGCGATTGAATGCAGTGGTAACGCGCACGGCGCTGGCTCTCCGGCAGGTCAGGACGGTCTTCGACAACCCCCGAACCCTACGGTCCACCCCGTGCGCGTCCTACATTCCACCGCCCCCGACAGGATCGTCCAACCCGGTCAGCGCTTTGACGCCGAGATCCCCTCCACGCGCCCACACACATGCCGGGAGAGCCGCTTCTACGAGGAAGCCTTCGTCCGAACTCATGAGCGGACCTCCGCTGTCAGGGCGGCGAGCCGCGCCACGGTCTGGTCGATCCACCGCAGATCGGCCTCCAGGTGGTACACGCCGTGGTCGGCGAGCAGCGAGTCGATCGTGCTGCCACTCCGGCGCAGTTCGGTCAGCTCCCGCATCCGCTCCATGTGGGCGGCGCGCTGGATGTCGAGGTACGCGCGGGGGTCGCGCTCCAGCAGCAGGGCCAGTACGACCTTGGTGAACAGCACCGTCTGCAGGTGCGGTTCACCCGCGACCGGCTCGGTCAGCCAGGTCTCGACCTGCGTGACCCCCAGCTCCGTGATCACGTAGCGCTTGCGGTCCGGCCCCGACCCGGGCTCACTCTCGCCGACCTCGACCTTCCCATCACGGGCGAGGCGGCCCAGGGTCGAGTAGACCTGCCCGGCGGGGAGCGGCTTACCCCGACCGAAGTAGATGTCGTAGTCGCGCTTGAGGTCGTAGCCGTGGCTCGACTCCCGTTCCAGGAGTCCAAGGAGCGCCAGAGGAACAGTCATACCCCAGTGTCTACACTCAGTATCTAGTCAACGTCAACGGGTGGGCCGCCTGGGTCGATTGGCTGGGATTACTTGAAGGCTCCCCTCCCTCCAGGCGCATTCCATAGATCGTTGCAGCATGAGATGGTCGCCGATGCCGCTCTTCCATTCGAACAAGGGCGGGCGGGCTTCGGCGGTCAGTCTTGGCTTCTCATCAAGACATGGCGGCGGGGCATGTTACCGCGCCGCCGCGTGTCAGCTGGTGGCCAGAAGGGCGGCCATCCGTTCGGCCGGGGTTGCCCAACCCAGCACTTCGCGGGGCCGTTCGTTGAGTTCGGCGGACACTGAATCCAGGTCGATGCGAGTGAAGACGGATAGGTCGGTGCTCTTCGGAAAGTACTGCCTCAGAAGGCCGTTGGTGTTCTCATTGGTGCCTCGCTGCCAAGGACTGGCAGGATCGCAGAAGAAGACCGGAACACCCGTGGTCTTGGTGAACTGCTGATGATGCGCCATCTCCCCACCTTGGTCCCATGTAACCGATCGCCGCAATTGCGCGGGGATCTCCATCATGGCGGCCGTCAGCGCTTCCCTCATAGCGACCGCACCCTTGCCGGGCAGATGCAGGAGTTTTGTGAAGCGAGTGGTTCGTTCCACCAGCGTGCCGATGGCAGAGCCCCCGAGGTTCGGCCCGGTAATCAAGTCGCCTTCCCAATGTCCGGCAACAAGACGATCGTCAGCCTCCGTCGGACGCTCCTTGATCATGACCATCCCCCTGATGGAGGCGGAGGACCGATGGTGGCGTGCCATCGAGCGAGGCCAGCGCCGGTGTCGACGCGTCCGCAGCACCCTCTTCGCTTCGCACTGGAGCAGGTTCCCGCCGGCATAGAGGGTCCGATAGATGGTCTCCACTCCAATTCGCATGTCTTCTCTGTTTGGATACTTGAGGCGCAACCACTGCACGATCTGCCGAGGGCTCCATTTCTTGTCCAGGAGGGACTGGATGACGGTCCTCAGTTCCCCGTGGCTATCGATTTTCCGAGCTTTGGGGCGTGGTCGGCGAGCAGTCGCACGCCTCTGTGCCGAGTGGGGCCGATAAGTGCCATTCGCGTTCCTGTTCCGTCGGATCTCCCGGCTGACGGTCGATGGGCTCCTACCGAGGGCAGCAGCAATGACACGGATCGACCGGCCCTCTCGCAGCAGATCACTGATGAGGCCACGTTCTTCGTCGTTCAGGTAGCGAGATTTCCCCGATGCAAGGTCACATGTGGCAGGTTCCCTGAACTCGGGCAGGGGGAGCCGGGCCATATTGCTGCTGCTGGCAGCCCTGCCATTGACCCAGACCTTCCCCGTTCTGTAGCTGACCCCGACAGCGTGACTAGCTTCTTTGATTCCCACGCCCTCTCGAACGAGCTCGACGAACTTTCGTCGCGCCTGTACACGGGCTGTCCCCCCTGGCTTGCTGCCACGGTGGTACTCGAACATGCAACACACCTATCTACCTGTGGTGTTGCTACGACCGTGGGAAAGCAGTTGAAGGGAGGGGATTCTCCACCCTCCAGGGCTGAGCGGGGATTTACGGCTCAGGCCGCCTCTGGGTCCACCGGACCAGGAGGTCTTACGCCCTCAGCACCGTCCGGGTTCCAACCTGCCCGGACCAGCATCACGCGGGCGGAGTTCTTGTCCCTGGGGGACACGGCTGCGCACACGGTGCAGGCATACGTTCTCATCGAGAGAGGGGGTGCGTGCTTGGTTCTCGCTGCGCACCGCGCACAGTCCATCGTGGTGTGCGCCGGGTGCACCAGACGGACGTCTCGCGCGTGTTTGCGGCCCATCTCGAGCAGGGCACGCTTGGTCGCGGCGATCGCGGCGATCGCGGCGATCGCGGCGATCGCGGCATCGGCCGCCTTGCGGGCCATGGTGGTCTTCGCGAGGAACCTCGGCCGGAAGTCCTCCACCGCAACCCCGTCATGGCCGCGCATCACACCCTTGGCCCACTTGCGGGCGGTGTCCTCCCGCTGCCTCGCGATCTTCTTGTGCAACTTCGCTGCCTGCGCCTGCGCCTGCCGGTAGCCGGCGGATGCGGGCTGTCCCTTCGGCCGGCGCCGCCGGGCCATCATCCGCTGGTACCTCGCGAGCCGCTGCGCGGCCCGCTTGCCGTACTCGCCATGCGGAAGGTCGTAAGCGTCGTCCGTGGTGGTGGCGGTCTCCTTCACACCCCAGTCCACCCCGAGCACGCGCCCCGTGCGGGGGAGCGGTTCGCACTGCGCGGCGGCGACGAAGGACACGTACCAATGTCCGAGCGTGTCCCGGTACACGCGCACACTGGACGGGTCCGCAGGCAGCTCCCGCGACCACACCACCGTCAGGACGATCCCGCCCGCCAGGTGCAGACGACCGTCATCAACCCGGAAGCCCCGTCGGGTGTAGTTCAGGCTCGGCCGCGCCTCCCGCTTCTTCTTCCACCGGGGCATCCCCGCCCGGCGATGCGTCGCAACCCGGTCCCTGATGTCCTTGAGGGCCTTGGCGCGAGCCTTGGCGAAGTCGCGTATCACCTGCTGCTGAGGCACGCTCGCGCCCTCAGCCAGCCACGGCATCCCCCTGCGGGCCTCGGTCAGCATCTTGTCGAGCTGAGCTTGACCGCACGTCAGCTTCTCGCCTGTTGCCCTGGCCTGCACGTGGACCTGTTTGGACTTGGCGACGCATTCGTTCCAGATCCAGCGGCAGCGGTCCCACTCGGCTTCGAGCCGGCGCCGGGCCGTCGCGGACAGGCGCACACGGAAGGTGTACCGGGCATGCCCGGTGTCCTTTGTGGCCGCTGCTGTCGTCATGCATCCGAACCTACCTGGGAGGACTGACAGTTGAGAGTTCTCGATCATCGTGGGCGACATCACCGCCGTGCGGGGTGGACACCGGATCGCCCTGACGGCGATCCGGCTATCCCTGCCCTGCTCCGCAGGAGTCCGATTCCTCCCCGGCCTGAAGGCCGGGGCATCCTCGGAGGAACCCGGTGAAGATCACGGACGTGGCGCGGCACGCGGGTGTCTCTCCCAGCACCGTCTCATACGCCTTGAGCGGCAAGCGCCCGATCTCCGAGGAGACCCGACAGCGCATCGAGGCGTCCATCCGCGAGCTGGGCTACCGCCCGCACGCCGGCGCCCGGGCGCTGGCCAGCAGCAGGTCGAACGTCCTGGCGCTGGTGATCCCGCTACGCTCCGGGATCCACGTCCCGGTGGTCATGCAGTTCGCGGTGTCGGTGGTGACCACGGCACGGAGGCACGACCACGACGTGCTGCTACTCACCCAGGAGGAGGGCGAGGACGGGCTGCGCAGGGTCGCGGACACCGCGCTCGTGGACGCGTTGATCGTCATGGACGTACAACTCCACGACCCCCGTCTGCCACTGCTGCGCACCCTCGACCGGCCCTCCGTGATGATCGGGTTCCCCCAGGACCCGACTGGCCTGACCTGCATCGACCTCGACTTCAAGGCGGCGGGCGAGCTGTGCGTGGAGCGGATGGCGGGGCTCGGCCACCGGGTCGTGGCGCTGGTCGGGTCGCCGCCCGAGGTCTATGTGCGGCAGACGGCGTTCGCCCAGCGGGTGGCGCAGGGGTTCACGGCCGCCGCCGACCGCAACGGGCTCACCTCGTCCATCCACCCGTGCGAGGCATCACCCGCCGCCGCCCGCCGGATCGCCGAGCAACTGATGTGCGAACAGTCCGGGTTGACCGGGGTCGTCGTGCACAACGAGGCGGTTCTGGAGCCGCTGATCGACGCCTTCGAGCAGCTCGGTCTGCGGGTCCCCGGCGACCTGTCCATCACCGCCATCTGCCCCGACGAACTCGCCGAGTCCCTCCGCGTCCCCGTCACCTCGGTCGCCCTGCCGTCCGCCGAGCTAGGCGCGCGGGCCGTGGAGCTGCTGATGAAGAAGCTGGACGGCACGGCCGTACCCGAAGCGACGCTCCTGCCGCCCCGGCTGACGGAACGCGCGAGCACGGCGCCGCGCAATGCGCCCTGAAGTTCCTCATGTGCAAGGCACTGACCGAAGGAGCCGTGACATGCAGAAACCCACGAGGAGAAAAGGAACCACGCTCGTCGTCGCGCTCGCACTCGTGGCCGGCCTCTCGGCCGCCGTCCCAGCCGGCGCGGACGACCCCGCGTACCCCTTCCGCAACCCGAACCTCCCCGTCGACAAGCGCGTCGACGACCTGCTCTCCCGTCTGACACTCGACGAGAAGATCTCCCTCCTCCATCAGTACGAGCCAGCGATCCCGCGCCTTGGCATCCAGGCGTTCCGCACCGGCACCGAGGCCCTGCACGGCGTGGCCTGGCTCGGCAAAACGACCGTGTTCCCGCAGGCGATCGGACTCGCCTCCACCTGGGACCCGGCGCTGATCCGGCAGGTCGGCTCGGCGGTCGGCGACGAGGCGCGCGGCTTCCAGCAGCAACGCCCGGCCGGCTGGGGCCTCAACCTGTGGGCGCCCGTGGTGAACCTGCTGCGCGACCCGCGCTGGGGCCGCAACGAGGAGGGGTACTCTGAGGACCCCTACCTCACCGGCTCGATCTCCACGGCGTACGGCACCGGCCTGACCGGCGGCGACCCGAACCACCTGAAGACGGCTCCGACGCTGAAGCACTTCCTCGCCAACAACAACGAGTTCCAGCGCGACACTACGTCCTCCGAGCTGCGTCCGCGCGTGCTGAAGGAGTACGACGAGCAGGCCTTCAAGCCGGCGATCAAGGCGGACGCGGCCACCGGCGTGATGTCGTCGTACAACCTCGTCAACGGCCGCCCGGACACGGTGAACCCGGCCCTGGACGACACCGTGCGCACCTGGACCTCGCAGGACCTGCTGAACGTCACCGACGCCTTTGCACCGGGCAATCTCGTCGGCAGCCAGAAGTACTACGGCACGCAGGCCGAGGCGGACGCCGCCGCGCTGAAGGCGGGCATCGACAGCTTCACGGACAACGACACGGACTCCGGGCCGACGACAGCCGCGATCAAGTCGGCATTGTCCCAGGGCCTGTTGAAAGAGTCGGACCTCGACGAGGCCGTGGGACATGTGCTGAACGTCCGCGTCCGCCTCGGCGAGTTCGACCCGGACGGCGGCACGTACGGGTCCATCGACGCATCTGTCATCGACAGCGCGGCCCACCGGAAGCTGGCGCGCGAGGCAGCCACCGAGGCTTCGGTACTCCTGAAGAACGACGGCGTGCTGCCGCTGAGGAAGTCGGGCAGCGCGGCCGTGGTCGGCCCACTGGCCGACACCCTGTACACCGACTGGTACTCGGGCACCCTTCCCTACGCGGTGACGCCCAGGGACGGCATCGCGTCGAAAGTCGGCACCTCCGTGGCGAGCAGCGAGGGCGTGGATCGGATCGCGCTGAAGGACACGGCGACCGGGAAGTACGTCACGGCCGGCACGGGCGACGCGGGCGCTGCGCTGAAGGAGACCACGGACTCGGGGCCCGGTTCTCAGTTCGACGTGTTCGACTGGGGATCGGGCATCGTCACACTCCGCTCGGCCGCCAACGGAAAGTACGTCGGCTACAACTGGTCGAACTTCGTCAACGACCAGACGCAGCCGAACGGCTGGTTCGTGCAGCAGCAGTTCAAGCTGGAGCGGCAGGACGACGGGACGTACCTGCTGCGGTACGCCGGCTACGAGACCGGCGAGTCCTGGTGGTCGAACCCGGTCTACCTCGGCCCGGCCGGCGACGACGCCACGCTCGGCCTGGTCGACAAGGCCAAGGCCGCGCACTACACGAAGGACATCGTGCGCAGCGGCGTCGACGAGGCGGTCGCCGCGGTCAAGGGCAAGGACACAGCGGTGGTGGTCGTGGGATCGATGCCCTCGATCAACGGGCGCGAGGCCCACGACCGTACGGACATGGGGCTGGCCGCGTCGCAGGAGGCCCTGGTCAAGGCGGTCCACCGGGCCAACCCCCGAACGGTGGTGGTCGTCGAGAACAGCTACCCCACGACTCTCGACTCCCTGCAGAAGGAGGTCCCGGCCCTGCTGTGGACGACGCACGCAGGCCAGGAGACGGGCAACGCACTGGCCGATGTGCTGTACGGCGACGCCAACCCGGCGGGCCGCTTGACGCAGACCTGGTACAGGTCGGAGTCCTACCTGCCGTCCATCCTGGACTACGACATCATCAAGGCCGAGCGCACGTACCAATACTTCAAGGGACAGCCGCTGTACCCGTTCGGGTACGGACTGTCGTACACGAACTTCCGCTACGGCGATCTGAAGCGGGTCGACGGGGGGTACGAGGTGTCGGTGACGAACACAGGCAGCCGGGCGGGCGACGAGGTGGTGCAGCTGTACGTCCATCAGCGGGTGTCACGTGACAAGCAGCCGCTGAAGCAGCTCAAAGCGTACGCGCGGGTGTCGCTGAAGCCGGGCGAGACGAGGATGGTACGGCTGAAGCTGCGGACCTCGGACCTGGCGCACTGGGACGTCACCCGATCGAAGTGGGTCGTGGAGACGGGGACGTACGACGTGATGGTGGGCGCGTCGTCGGCGGACACCCGCGCACGTACGTCGCTCACGGTTCGGGGCGAGACGATCCCGCCCCGTGACCTGTCGAAGGCGACCCGCGCCGAGAACTTTGACGACTACGACGCGATCAGCCTGGTGGACGAGTCAAAGGCGCGCGGAACGGCGGTGGCCGCGACGGCCGACGGGGCGTGGCTGAAGTTCGCGGACGCACACCTCGGCTCAGGCGCGTCGACGCTGACCACCCGGCTGGCGGGCGCCTCCGGCACGCTGGAGGTGCGCCTCGGCTCTCCCACCGGCACGTTGGCCAGCAGGGCGCACTTCGAGGGCACTTCGTCGCCGTACACGTACAAGGCGGTGACGGCCGCGCTGACGGCCGCGGCGAAGGGCCGCCGGGACGTGTACCTGGTCCTGAGCGGAGGCCTTCGCCTGTCGACGTTCAGTCTGCGCTGACGAGCACGGTGTCGATCGCGTACCGGCTCAGCCGAGGCCCCCAGGCACGCCCGAGCCGGTACGCGGCACACAGGTTCACATCGAGGGCCATCTCGGTGCCCACATCGATCAAATCCACCAGTCCGGGAGCCGCTTGCGCGACACGATGTCCTTGCCGCGACCCGCACTACGCTCACGGACCTGCCGGGCCTGGGCACGGTGCCGGCAGCAACCCGACGTCGAGGAAGATGCCGTAGAACCCGGCTGGGTCGCGGGTGCTGCTGGCCGTGAGTTGTATGTCCCGGAGCATTCGTGGTTCGCCGACCGGGAGCGGTGTGCGGAGGCCGGCGTGCCTGCGGAGGCGGTCTTCCGGACTCGCCCGCAGCAGGTCGCGGTCATGATCGAGCGAGCGCTGAAGGCCGGGGTGCCCTTCGCCTGGTTCGCGGCGGACGAGGAATTCGGCCAGAACCCGGGATTGCGCGCCTGGCTTCAGGAGAACCGGGTCGTTTATGTGATGGGTGATCCGAAGAACACCGAGTTCACGACTGCGGACGGCGACAGCGTCGTGATCGAGAAGGCTGCGGGGAACCTAAGGCCAAGCGCCTGGCAGCGGCGTGCATGCGGAATCGGCGCCAAGGGTTTTCGCGTGGGCGCGCGCCACCAGCACCACGTTGGACGCCACCCGCCACAGCAGGTCCGCACCTGTCGCGGCGGCGGGTATCTCAACCGAGAGTGATCGTTTGGTTCGTGCTGGGCAGCATGGTTTCGCTCGGAGTGAGGAAGGGATGCGGCGTCTTGTGTCTGCTTCGTGGTCGAGGAGTGCGCGCTGGCGTCGATGCCGGCGATGCTGGAGGAGCGGGAGGCGACTGCCCATGTGCGGGTGGAGGGCAGGTCGACGCCCGATGCAGTTCGCTTGGGCGAGAGACAGCATGTGACGCATATCCAAGCCGTTGGAGGCCGCGTCCGCCCTCGTCCGTTTCGGTAGCGCGGCCAATGAAGTCCGGCTCGGCGGCGCGCAGGAATTCGTCGTGCGGCTGGATGGCCGAGCTCTTTCCAGTATCGCCAGGGGTGCTGACGGGGGCCCCCCTGGCTGAGCCGGGCGGAGGCGCTGGGAGTAGGACGGTCCCAGTACCCACCACGGTTGTCGAGATCCCGCGTGCTACTCCTTGACGGCAGCTGAAGTGCGGGTCGGCTTGCCCAGCGCCCAGAAGAGCACGCCGAGGAGCATGAACCCGACGAGCGGGGCGGCCTCCGTGAGCAGGTACTTCCAGCGCTCGCCGTAACTCCAGCCGTTCGGCGCATAGTCGGAGCCGAACCATTGGTCACCGAGGCCCGGGGCGACCAGCTGCACGCTGGCGAACAGGACGAGCAGGGTGAGCACCACGCTGATCGTGCGGGGGAAGGGTGCCTTGTACGGGCGGGGGACGGCCGGGGCCTTGCGGCGCAGTACCGCGAGTGCCGGGAAGATGCCCAGGTAGCTGACGAGGGTGGTGGAGACGGCGAGGCCGAGGACGGCGCCGAAGAGCTTTGCGGCGCTGCCGTTGGTCAGTTCGTGGGCCAGGACCAGGACGCCGGTGGAGACCACCCCGCTGAGGATGTTGACCCGTACCGGGGTGCCGAACCGGCTGGAGATGACGCCGAGGAAGCGGGGTGCGGCGCCGTCATAGCCGGAGACGGCGAGGGCGCGGTCGGAGCCCATGACCCAAGTGACGCCTGAGGACAGCACCGTGAGGATGAACATGATCGCGGCGAGGTCCCCGAGCAGACTGCCGGCGCCGCTGAGCGTGGCGGTGCCGTCGGCGGCGACATGGCCGCCGTACACGGTGAAGACCTGCCGGATCGCGTCGATGAATCCGCCGAGGCCGGTGATGGCCTTGACCGGCAGAACGAGCAGGATTCCGAGGATCGGCAGCGCGTACAGCAGAACGGCGAGAACGGCGCTGCGGAAGATGGCGAAGGGCACGTCCTTCTGGGCGTTGGTCATCTCGTCGCCGGCGGTGTTGGGCAGCTCGAAACCGACGTAGTTGAACATCAGGACGGGCACGAGGCCGACGAATCCCGCGTAGGTCGGGGAGAAGTCGCCGAACCCGAATCCGTGCAGGCCGTGCTGGACGCCGTACACCACGACGGTGACGGTAAACAAACCGAGGAGGATGAATCGGCTCCAGGCGCCGATAGTGGGAATCCACTTGCCGACGTCGAAGGAGAGGATCGCGGCGAGCACGCCCACCCAGACGAACACAAGGGTGAAGGCGTAGAAGGCCGGGGTGCTCAGGTCCTTCCCGTCGTTGAAGAAGGTGGTGTAGGCGGTGACGGCGGAAACGGAGAGCGTGCCGCCGAGCCACACAGGATTGGTGATCCAGTACAGGAAGTTGTTGACCGCACCGGCGAGTCGCCCGAAGGCCCGGCTGGTCCAGATGTAGGGACCACCCTCGTCGGGGAGGGCGGCCCCGAGTTCGGCGGTCAGCAGCGCCGAGGGCACGAAGAACACGACGGCCAGCACAATGAGCCAGGTGAACGCCTCGGCACCGGACGAAGCCACGGTGCCGATGGTGTCCACCCCGACGATGGTGCACAGGAGGAAGAAAAGGATGTCGAAGCGGCCGAAGTGCTTGCGCAACTTCTGCCGTTCCGTTCGGGCTGCTGCCGGCGCGTCGGCCAGCTCGGAGGTTATTTGGCCAACGGCCACCGGAAGCTCCTGCGTGTTCGCGGTATGAGTGGGATCCGGCCAATGATCTGCCGCCGCCGTAAAGCCCACAAGCCTTCGTATCCAAGACTTGACCACTACTTCTACGCCGGAACACAACGGAAACCGCACCGAAACCTGGGAATGACAGCGCAGTGAGCCTTTCCCCGTAATAGATCATTATGTTGTGTGATCATTCAGAATGGGGCGGTCGTACTCGAGTTGGAGCAGGACGAGCGCTGCTGCGGCGATCTTCGTGATGCGGCTGGGGTCGAGGCTGACCCTGTGGGGTGCCAGAAGTAACGCATAGCCTTTGAACAGGCACTTTGCAGCCCCGCTCGATCATGGCAGGGTCGGGCTGCATGGCGCTGCGCGTGCTCTACCTGGTCTTCCTGAGGCTTCTCGGACTGCTCCTGCTGTTGTCGCGGTCGGAGGAGGCCAAGGACGTCGAACTGCTCGCGCTGCGTCACGAGGTCGCGGTGCTGCGCCGCCAGCTCGGCGTCCGGCCGCGCCTTGCCTGGCCGGACCGCGCCGTGCTTGCGGCTCTGGCCCGGCACCTACCGGGCAGGCTGCGCCGGCACCGCCTGGTTAGCCCCGGCACCTTCCTGGCCTGGCACCGGCGTCTGCTGCGCTGGAAGCGGAAGCAGAAACCCGCGCGCACCGGCCGACCGCCGATCCCGGAGGAACTCACCGCCCTGATCCTGCGCCTGGCCAGAGAGAACCCCGCGTGGGGCTCGACTCGCATCCAGGGCGAGCTGCGCCGCCTCGGCCACCGGGTGGGGGCCTCGACCATCCGGCGGACCCTCCGCAGAGCCGGACTCGGCCCAGCACCCGGCCGCCGCGCCACCCACGTGGCGTGAGTTCCTCCGCGTCCAGGCCTCGGGGCTACTGGCGGCGGACTTCTTCCACGTCGACACCGTGATCTTGAAGCGGCTGTACGTACTCTTCGCCGTGGAGGTCGGCACCCGCACCGTGCAGGTCCTCGGCGTCACCGCCCACCCGACCGCAGCGTGGGCCACCCAGCTCGCCCGCAACCTTCTTGCCGACCTCGGCGACCGGGCCTCGGGCTTCCGCTTCCTGCTGCGCGACCGCGACACCCGCTACACCGAGGCGTTCGACGCGGTCTTCACCGCTGACAGCATCGAGATCCTCAAGACCGCGCCGCAGGCGCCACGGATGAACGCCCACGCGGAGCGGTTCATCCGCACCGCACGAGCCGAGTGCACCGACCGGCTGCTGATCTACAACGAGCAGCACCTTCGACGCGTCCTCGCCGAGTACGCCGGGCACTACAACTCCGGACGGCCGCACCGGGCCCTGCAGCTCCGGGCTCCTGCCGACGACCCGGACGTCATCCCGTTCCCGGCCCAGCGGATCCAACGCCACGACATCCTCGGCGGACTGATCCATGAGTACCGCAACACCGCCTGATAAAGATCACGAAATCTGACGGAGCAGCAGGTCAGCGCACATGCAGGGCTTTTGGAACCCTACAGGGCTCCGACAGGCTTGTCCCTGGCGGGTACCTCATGCCATCCGGAGTCGTCGGCACGGACCTCGGCAGAACCTTGAACCTGCACGAGCCGGGCACTGTCAGGGCTCTGCTCGACGCAGCCCTGAAACGCGGTTGGCGTACCGAGGATCCCGTGACCGAAGAGATCGACGGCTGGAGCATCTTCGATGAGGTGGTCCAGCACCGCAGCGCGACTTTGCCCGACTGAGCTGTCCGTATGGCGGCCGGTTCTGATTCGTCCGCGCTGCCGATCAACCCTTCAGTGGCAAGCGGTCAGGGTCCAGAGTCACCCCGCAGCCGAAGCACGGCCGGATTGTCGGCGACGGGTGATGGGGCCGCTGCCGATGGGCTGTGAGCTGCGTCCGGCGTCTACAGGCCGAAGGCGGTCCCGGGACAGGCACTCTCGGCAACGGGTGAAACGAGGTTCTGGATCACTTTCCGTGCCAGAGCCACGGAGGGTCACCGAAACCGCGATCATGAACGGCCTCACGCTGCGAGGAGGACTCGTTTGCGCAGGAGGTCGAAGTTGGCGCGGCCGAACATCTGCCGTTTCAGCATCTTGATCTTGTTGTTGTGTCCCTCGACCGCGCCGGAACTGTAGGGCAGGCTCAGGCCGGCGACCACGGCGTCGCGGTCCTGGCCCAGGCCGTTGACGAAGGTGTGGAGGGCGGGCAGGTCGTCGCTACGGACGTCTTTGATCCACTGGTTGAGTCGGCAACCCTGGCGGTTGTTCATCAACTCCGCGAAGGTGCGGACGTGGACGGCGGCCCGATCGAGCTCGGGGCAGCGCGCGACGATCTCCTTGAGCCGCTGGGCCTGGTCGGTGCCCAGGTGGTCGGGGTGCCTGGTGATCCAGCTGGTCACATCCCGGACGGAAGGCGGCTTGCGGGGCGGAGCTGCCTGAGGAAGGGCGTCGCGGATCTGACGGACGTAGCGTCTGACGACCGTGATGCCGCCTGGGTAGCCGCGCTCGCGAAGTTCTTGGAACAGCTGGGTGGCGTTGGTGTGGCCCTCCTGCCATCGCTGGTGGAGGTAGGGCTTGTGGGGATCGAGGATGCTGGTACGGCCGGTCCACTTGCCGACCAGCAGCTCATCAGGGCTCGCAGCGTGGGCGAGGCGGCGCACGGTGTTGCGGGCCAGGCCGAGCCGGCGGGCGATGGGCCGCTGCCCGAGGCCCTGGTCCAGCAGGGCGTGGACGTCCCTGTGCTGTTCACGGACGCGGTCCGAGAGCCGTCCGGACCGGCGGGGCTCGTCAGACGGCGTGGCCGTCAGGTGGGCGGTGTCCGGCAGCGGGATGGTGTCCGTCGGCGTCTGGTCTGAGGGTTCTCGCAGCAGAGCCCGGTGGCCGATGACAGTCTTCTCGACGGCCTCGACGAGGTTGTGCCAGATATGCCAGCGATCAGCGACATGGACAGCGTCCGGTGCTCCGAGCCGTCCGGCCTCGGCCTAGGCAACGGACCGATCGCGGCAGATCACCTCGACCCCGGGATGGTCGGCGAGCCACGCGGCCACCGTCTCCACCGTCCGGTCGGGCAGCAAATCGACCGGCCGACGCGTCTCGATGTCCACCAGGATCGTGCCGTAGACATGTCCCTTGCGCAGCGCGAACTCATCCACCCCCAATACCCGCGGCGTCTTGGACGCAGGCTCGGGCAGCGTGCGTATCAACCGCAACAGCGTGGATCTGCTCGCAGTGACCGCGAGCACGCGGGCCAGGCGGGCGCCGGCCCGGCCCGCCAGCATCAGCGCCACCTGCTCCAGCACCGCCTGCAAACCGACGCTTCGCCGCCCGTAGCGGAAGGTCAACCCCTTGATCTGCTCGACGAACGTCGCTTGCGGGCAATGCTGTTCGCGGCAGCGGAAACGGCGGACGCGTAATTCGATCACCACACGGCGGCCACCGGCCTCACGGTCGGCGAGCCGCCGTACGTACCCACTGTGCACACGGCTCGATGCCACCCCACACCCCGGACACCCCGCCTGCTCCGCGACAGCGCGAGCCCGTACGATCACGAACTCGCCGTCCAACAGCACGTCTTCGATCAGTACACCTTCGACCTGGTGGCGCCACAGGTCGGCCAGGACTACATCACCCACGGCCGTTCATGATCGCGGTTTCGGTGACCCTCCGTGGCTCTGGCACGGAAAGTGATCCAGAACCACGATTCAGCCGTTGCCGACAGGCACGACGAAGCTCCTGGCGGTCAGCGGGTGGTCTTGGTCGTCACCCCGTCTGCCAGGAGCTTCATCGCTGCGTACTGCTTGGACGCCTCACCTTGGAGGCGGCCCCGTGCGTGAGCCGTCTCCCGTGGTCGGCAGGATCAGCAGGGGAAGGTGCCGCTGTAGATAGCGTGTCCGTAGGAGGAGCTTCCGGAGCCGAAGCCGTAGATGCCGTCGTCGCTCCAGACCGCCTCGCGGAAGCCGGTGACGCAGGTCGACGTTGGTGCGATCGCGAAGCCCTCCAGGTTGTTGGTTGGCATGACGGCCGGGTTCGTGTAGGTCACGTCCGGAACGATCGCGCCGCTGGCATTGACCTTCATGAAGGTGTGCGTCTCGCCGCAGGTGTTGTCGCAGGTCGCGATGATGCGCTGGGTTCCGGCGTCGAACGTCACATCCATCATGGAGACCTTGCCGGTCGCGATCGTGCCGAACGTGGTGAACGTGCCGTCGGAGTTCAGGCCGTAGACATGCAGCGTGCCGTCCCACTCCAGGCCGGCGAAGAACAGGCCCGACCCGTGCAGCGGGTAGTTCGCAGGGTTGTAGGCGGCGCCGGTGAGCGGGTCGACCCAGCCGTTCGCGGTCAGCCAGCTGTCCGGTACGTAGCCGACGCCCTCGAAGCCCAGGTTGGCGTCGTCCTTGCTGCCGGTGTTGAGCTGCGGGAACTGCGAGGTCATGTCCCACTGGTGGATCGGCGTCAGCGTCGATCCGGTCGCGGCCGGGTCGAACTCCATGATCGTGTCCTTGGGGACCGTGTTGTTGGAGTTGTCACGCTCGGAGGTCACGTAGATGTGGCCGTTGGCGCCGACCGTCAGGCCCTCGGAGTCCGGCTGGCCGGTGCCGCCGGCGAAACGGATCTGCTTGCCGGTCGCGCTCCATGACGCGTCCGGGATCCACTTGCCGTTGCTCTTGACCAGCTTGTACAGCCAATTCTTGTTCTTGGCGGCCCACAGCACCGACGGGTTCGCCGGGTCGAACGCCAGGCCGCTCAGGTCCCGGCCTTCAGGGCCGGTGGACGTGGTGAACGCGCAGACGTTGTCGGCGATCGTGACGTCCAGCCCGCCCGGCCACGTCAGGGTGCCCGCCGGGGCGGAACCCGTACCGGAGGGCGCCTCGGGGGTGCAGCCGCTGGTGAGCGAGCCGCCGCCACCCAGCAGCTGACCGCCACCACCGCCGGTACCACCGCCACCGCTGCTGCCCGAGCAGGAGTTCGCGCTGCCGAGCGTCGCGGTCGTGGAGGTCTGGAACCAGCCGGTGCCGTTGGTGCAGCGCTCGTCCGACGGCTTGGCGCCATCGGTCGCCCAGGTCACCGAGTCGACGGTGTTGCCGTTGCTGTCGAGGAGGAAGACCGAGTCGTTGTCGCCCAGCCCGAGGGTGGAGTTGAACGTGACGTAGCCTCCCGCGGGGATGCTGGTCGCGCTCGGCGAGGAGGACGAGATCGGGACCGAGGAGTGGGTGGTGTCATTGTCGACGTACTTCCACGACCCGATGCTGACCGCGCTCGTTCCGCCGTTGTACAGCTCCACGGTGTCCGCGCCGTCCGAGGTGACCTCGTTGATCCGCACCCGGCTCGCTGCCGGTATCGACGACGGGCAGCCCGAGGCGTTCGAGGCGCCGAACGTGGACGCCGCGGTCGTGGTCACCCACGCCCCGGTGCCGTCGCCGCCGCAACGCGCCATCGCTGGCTTCGCCCGGTTGGTGGCCCACTCAACGCGGTCGACCACCGTGCCGCTGGCTGTGTAGATCACCAGCTTGTCCGAATCACCGAGCCCCTTGGGCGAGTTGAAGGTGACGAAGCCGCCTGCCGGGATCGTGCCGGAGGACGGGCTGAACGTCTGCGGCGAGAAGCTGTCGTCGGACATCTTCCAGCCACTGATGCTCACTGCAATCGAGCCGGTGTTGTACAGCTCCACCGTGTCGCTGTTCGAGGAGGTGACCTCGTTGATCCGAACATTCTGGTAGCCGGCCGGGTCCGCGGCAGCCGCAGGCTGAGCGGCAACCATCCCTGTCACGAGCAGTCCTGAAAGCGTCAAAGCAGCGGCGCATACGGAGGTGACGCCGGCACGCGAGTGTGAGGTAGACACGAGGCGGAACTCTGGCGCCACGATCTTGAAACGGCGCGTACTGCAGCTGAATGCCACCTGCTAGCCACCGGAACGCCAGGTGCGCATCGCCACTTCGCGATGCGACAGCTCCGCCGAAAACGGTCAAGAACACTGCCCTGGACTGCACGGTCCGACGCGACGGTGCACCGCCCTGCCCACGCGGCACTGCCGCTCGACACTCAAGTCCCCTGCGCCGCCGACAGGGACGTCCGCCTGCGCAGGACCCGTCGCCGCAGTCGGCACAGTGCCACGCCCCTGCTCCCGCTCCGGCCCGACAGCCCCTCTCACGAAGCGGCTGAGCATCGAACGCGCCCTGGAAGAAGACGCCGCAAGGAGCAACTTGAGCTGTTTGAATGGTTCAGCGCCTGGCCGCTGTCCATGAGACGACCGGGGTGCAGAGACCACCTTTCCTGCGGACTGGCCTCTGTTGTTGGTCTGAATGGCGCCCAACTCTGCGACGAAACATGGGACTTCGGAAAGCCTTGGTCAGGCGGAGGTAAGGATTGCGCAGGTCGCTTCTTGTTCATCCAACGGGTCTACTCGCATAGATGCGGGTGGTGGTGTCATGCCGTCAGCCGCCCGGCACCCCACTGTCCGGGCCGACCCTGCGGGAGATCTCCATATGCGTCGCTTCACCGCCACCACCTGCGCCCTGGCCCTCGCGGCCGCCGGTCTGATCGCCGCCTCGGCGGGCACCGCCCAGGCCTCGACCTGTTCCCACGCCTACCTGCCGCTGCCCGACTCCTCCTGTACGCCCGGCGCCTACAACCCGGACGTCACCCAGTCGAACATCCACAGCACCATCTGCGTGTCCGGCTGGACCGCCACCGTCCGCCCCCCGACGTCCTACACCAACCCCCTCAAGGCCCAGGGCATCATCGACTACGGCTACTCCGACACCAACATGGCCGACTACGAGGAAGACCACCTCGTGCCCCTCGAGCTCGGCGGCGCGCCCCGTGACCCCGGCAACCTGTGGCCCGAGCCCTACTCCGGCTCGCAGACCGCGCACTCCAAGGACGGAGTGGAGACGAAGCTGAAGAACGCCGTCTGTGCCGGCACCATCACCCTGTCCTCCGCCCGCAGCGCCATCAAGAACAACTGGACCACGGCCCTGCAGGTCACCGGAATCGGCTGACCCTGCGAGCCGCCGGGGCATCAAGACCACACGCGCTGGATGCCCCCGGCAACAAGTATCGAGTTCGCTGTGCCCGCCCCGCCCCGCTCCTTGCATGCGGGGCGGGCACTGCAGTCTGCCTGGCTGATCGCACGTGAGCGGGCGCATCCACACCGGCATCGGCCGCGACACCCGCACCGACCTCTACCAGGACCGCCGTGCCTACGCGTGGAACAACGACTCCGACACTGCCACCCTGCGCAACGAGCGCGGCCGTACCATCGACACCGCCTCCTGTGGGCGCCGCCGCTGGCCGACCCCCGTGTGCCGGTGACCCTCCCATCCTGGGGGCCATCGGCACACCTGCTCCATCCGGCGGTGCACGGCCCCCCTCTCGCGGGGGCGGCGCGCCGCCGACGCGTTCCCGCCGCTCGGCTGGGGCACGAACCCGGACATCGTCGATGGACGACTCCGCTACGACATGCTCACTGACATCCGGCCCGGATGATCAATGCGTGGGTTGTGGTGCCGCCTGGTACCCGCGGTGATCGGGGTGCCCGGGATCTGCGCGCGTTTCGGCGCTGTGGCTGGACCACGTGCGCGCGCTGGGCCTGGCCACCTCGAACTCTGACGGGCTCTGCGCGCCGGTGCGGCGTAACGTCGTTTTTGTGGGCTTCACTGCGGACAGTCTTGTGTCCCGTGCCGCGCGTGAGGTCAGCCTGCGAGCAGACCAGCTGATCCATGATGTGGAGCGGTCCTTGCAGCGTGGAGTTCCCGAGGTGTGGGAAGACCCGGGCATCGCCCGCATGACGGTGGAGAATGTCGCCGAGCACGTTCTCGCGGCCTTGGCCGGCCTGGCGGACGGCGTCGAGCCGGGCCGGATCGAAACGCCGGCTGCTGACCCTGACCGCGCGGCTCGGCTTGCTCGCCATGGGACGCCCCTGAGCGTGATGCTGCGGGCCTTCCGGCTCGCGCAGGGTGTCATCGTCGACCGGCTACTCGAAGAGATGCCCCGGCTGACCGAGGATGCCGACTTGATCAGCGCAGCGGCGCGCAAGCTGATCGTGACGATGACCGGTTACGTCGACCGCATGTCGGAGCAGGGCGTGGTGGTCTACCAGGGGGAGCGGGACCGGCGACTGCAGTGGCGGCTGTCGATGGTGAACGAGGCGGGCATGCGCATCGGCACCACTTTGGACATCGCCCGCACCGCACAAGAACTGGCGGACCTCGCCACCGAGCGTTTCGCCGACCTCGTCACCGTCGACCTGCTCGACTCCGTGCTGCACGGAAACGACACCCCGGTGGACGGCCCTCTGACACTCCGGCGGGTCGCCGAGCGGTCGGTGGTGGAGGGCGACCCGGCATCGACGATCCGGCCGCAGCAGCTCCACATCCCTGCGGAGGGTTCGCCACCGGCTCGCGCCCTGATCACCGCACAGCCCTCTCGGCACGTCGGCCCGGCAGCGCCCGGTGATGTCGTCGGCGGTGACCAACTGGCCCACTCGACGCTGGTGGTGCCGTTGCGGGCACGGGACTCCACGCTGGGCGTAGCGCAGTTCATCCGGCACCGCAACCCGAACCGCTTTGATGACGAGGACCTGCTCCTCGCCCAGGAGATCGCCGCCAGGGCGGCGGTGGCCGTCGACAACGCCCGCCGCTACACGCACGCGCGTGCCACCGCCCTTACCCTGCAGCGCAGTCTGCTCCCGCAGCACCTCGCAGAGCAGTCGGCCGTGGAGATCGCCTACCGCTACCTGCCCGCGGGGGCCCTGGCCGGCGTGGGCGGCGACTGGTACGACGTCATCCCGCTGTCCGGAGCCCGCGTCGCCCTGGTGGTGGGGGACGTGGTCGGACACGGCATCCACGCCGCTGCCACCATGGGGCGGCTGCGGACCGCCGTGCGCACCCTGGCCGACATCGACCTGCCGCCCGACGAACTCCTCACCCACCTGGACGACGTTGTCATCCGTCTGTCCGCCGAAGCCTCCACAGACCCGACCATCGAAGCGGCCGGGGACATCGGCGCCACCTGTCTGTACGCCGTCTACGACCCCGTTTCCCGCCAGTGCGCCCTCGCCCGCGCGGGGCATGTGCTGCCCGCCCTGGTGAGCCGGGGCGGAACCGCCGACCTCCTCGACCTGCCGGCCGGACCGCCGCTGGGTCTGGGCGGCCTGCCTTTCGAGGCGGCGGAGTTCGACCTACCCGAAGGCAGCCTCCTCGCCCTCTACACCGACGGCCTGATCGAAGCCCGCGACCACGACATCGAAGCGGGTGTCGCCCTGCTCCGCCAAGCCCTCGCCCAGCCCGCTCCCTCCCTGCAAGCCACGTGCGACACCGTGCTCGAAGCCTTGCTACCGGCTGATCGACCGCACGACGATGTCGCCCTGCTTCTGGCCCGCACCCACGCCCTTGGAGCTCGCCAGGTCGCCAGCTGGGAGGTGGATGCCGACCCCGTCTCCGTGTCCCGGGCCCGAGCGAACGTCGCCCGACAGCTGAGCAGTTGGGGCCTGGAGGAACTTGAGTTCCCCACCGAACTGATGGTCAGCGAATTGGTCACCAACGCCATACGCTACGGCCGCCCTCCCATAGGGCTGCGCCTGATCCGCGACCGTGCCCTCGTGTGCGAGGTCTCCGACGCGAGTAGCACCACTCCTCACCTGCGTCGGGCCCGCACCTTCGACGAGGGAGGACGGGGCCTGCTCCTGGTCGCCCAAATCGCCGAGCACTGGGGAACACGCCACGCCCGGCAAGGCAAGACGGTCTGGGCCGAGCTGAGCGAGGAGGCGTCCGCTGGATTCCCGACCTGGGACTCCCTGTAGTTCAACGACGCTCAGAGCCCTGCAGGAACCGGAGACGCGCACAAGCGATCACAGGGGAAGACACGGTCGGGAGGCAGCGCGCCAACGACTTGCAGCGCACAGCTGGACATCGTGTCGACCCTGACCTCTGATCGTGATCAGGGGGGACACTCGATGTGCTGCTCGGACCAGATCGTCTTGCAGTTCTGCCCGTGGCGGCAGCCCCAGCGCGCGCCGAGCTGAGCAACGAGGAACAGACCGCGTCCTCCCTCGTCGGTGGTGCGGGCACGCCGCAGGCGGGGCTGGGTGCTGCTGGAGTCGGTGACCTCGCACACCAGTACATTGTCGCGGATCAGACGCAGCTCCGCCGGCGGACGACCGTAGCGGATGGCATTGGTCACCAGTTCGCTGACGATGAGTTCGGTGGTGAAGAGGAGGTCGTCCAGCCCCCACAGGGTGAGTTGGCGAGTTGTCCATTCTCGAGCCTTGGAGACGGCGGCAGGATCGGCCGGGATCTCCCAGTGAGCGGTGTCCTGCGCCGGTACGGCGCGAGTACGGGCCAGCAGCAAGGCCGCGTCGTCGCACGACACTTGGTCCACCAGGCCGGCGAGGAGGGCCCGACCGGTTTCATCCAGGGCACGGTCCGGACGGCAGGACGCGGCGAGGGCATCGATCAGGCGTCGCACGCCGTGGTCGATGTCGCCATCGCCTTGTTCGATCAGGCCGTCGGTGTAGAGGGCGAGGATGCTGCCCGGCTCGAGGTCGAGCGTGGTGGTCTCGTACGGCATGCCGCTGACGGAGAGTGGTGGCCCCGGTGAGATCCCGACGGCTTCGGCGGTCCCGTCGGGCCGGACCAGGACAGGGGGAGGGTGCCCGGCACTGGCGATGGCGCAGCGCCTGGTGACCGGGTCGTAGACCGCGTACAGGCAGGTGGCGCCGATGGTGTCGTGGTCGCCGGGTGGGGCTTCGGCCGCGAGGCGCTGGACCAGGTCTGCGATCCGGGTGAGCAACTCGTCCGGCTCCATTTCGAGGTCGGCGAGCGTTTGGATGGCGGCGCGCAGGCGGCCCATGGTGGCACTTGCGGGCATGCCGTGGCCGACCACGTCTCCGGCGACAAGGGCTAGCCGGAGAGAGGGCAGAGCGATGGCGTCGTACCAGTCGCCGCCGATGTCGGCCCCGCCGCCTGCGGGCAGGTAGACGCCGGCGGTCTCGGCTGCCGGGGTGTCGGTCGTGGCCGGGGGAAGGAGGCGCTGCTGCAGTGCCACGGCCGCCCTGTGCTCGCGCGTGTAGCGGCGGGCGTTGTCGATGGCGAGCGCACCCCGTGAGGCGATCTGCGTCATGAGATCCGCCTCGTCCTCGGTGAACGGGTCGGATCGGCCGGTGCGGCAGACCACGATGTAGCCGAGGGTGAGGCCGCGGGCGTACAGCGGCGCCACCATCACCGTATGGGCGTCCTTCGGGAGAACGGACTTGGCCAGTTGCGGGCCGCCCATCAGGGCGGTGAAGCCGTCACGGCTATAGACGACTGTCTTGCCGTGTTGGGAGCTGCGTAGGAGGGGGTGGTCGGACAGGGGTGGGACGGGGTCGCCGCACCTGATGCCGGACGGCCACGCGGCGGTGGTCGGCGCCAGGGCCGCAGTGTGCAGATGGAGATCTCCACCGCCCAACTGCTTGGGCGGTTCGTCTCCGTCGAGCACGGACTGCGCAAGGACGACTGCGGCGAGATCCCCGAACGCGGGTACGAGGACGTCCGCAAGGTCTTGCGCGGTGCGCACGACATCCAGGGACCTTCCCACCTGCTCGGCCACCTCTCGGGCGAGATCCAGATTACGGCGGCCGCGCAGCGCGTCGGTGCTGTCGATGTACAGGGCTGCGACCCCTGTGGGGCGTCCTTGTGCGTCCTCCAGACGGAAGGCGGACAAACACAGGGCGTGACGGCGCGCCGGATCGTGCCGCCAGCTCACTTGCTGGTTCTGGCGGACCACAGGGGCGCCCGTCTCGAGCACCTGGCGCAATACCGCCTCGAGGTTCTCGGCGTCCTCGGCGCACAGCACGTCGCACAGCCGAGTGCCGGGTTGTACTGGACGGTCGTCGAGAGTGCCCGGCGTGGCGTTGGTTTGCACAGTGGCGAGATCCATGTCGTGCAGAGCGATCGTGATCCGGTTCTGTGAGGACAGCGCGCGCAGGAGCGCTGCGCCCTGCTCGTGGTCGGCGACGTGGTGGGTAGGCGCCGCGAGAATGAGGAAGTCCTGCGAGTCGTCCACCTCGATGGTCCGGAAAGTGACATCGATCATGGTGCCGCACTGGTGCCGCAGTCGTGCCCGGCCGGATGCCGGCATCTGCGTGGCACTGCGCAGGTCCTCGGGAAGGTCGGCCACCAGTTCCTGTACAGGGTGGCCGCAGACCTCCTCGGCGGTAACCCCCGTCAGGTCCTCTGCTGCCCTGCTCCACCGCACCACCGAGCCTCGGTTGTCGAGCACGGCGGCTGCCAGGCCGTCGAAGGTGTGCGCCCTGCCGATGGCACCAGAACCGATCGACTGGGCATTGTTTGCATATGCATTCATTTTCTACCCTTCCCTCCGCGCGTCCGCAGCGACGTTGGCGGCGCCTTCAGCTCGGTGCTCACGAAGCAGCCATCGCCCGAGGTCGGCGCGCATCACGCAACGGCCGTGGCGTGCAGGTCTTGTTCGGCCCAGACGACCTTGCCGTCCGTCGCGGACCGGGAGCCCCACCTGCGGGACAGCTGAGCGACGAGGAAAAGACCGCGGCCGTTCTCGTCGAGGATTTGGGGATGACGGGGGTGCGGCTGGCTGGTGTTGCCGTCGAAGACCTCGCACGTCAAAACCTGGTGCTGGATGAGCCGTAGGCGGTTTGGTCCCTTGCCGTGGCGGATGGCGTTGGTGACCAGTTCACTGACGATCAGCTCCACCGTGGCCACCAGATGCTCAAGCCCCCATTCGCTGAGCTGACGGGCAGCCGCCCGCCTGGCGGTACAGACCGCGGCCAGCTCGCTCGGCAGATCCCACGAGGCGACCTGGGCCGGTTGCAGTGCGCGTGTCCGCGCGAGGAGCAAGGTGACATCGTCGGCCGGTGCCTGAGTCGGCAGGGTCTCGAGCGCCCGCGAGCACAGGTCCTCCAGGGGCGACTCAGGCTGTGCCAGGACGGCTCCCAAGCGGTGCAGGCCGACGTCGATGTCGTCGTCGCGGGACTCGACCAGACCGTCGGTGTAGAACGCGAGCAGGCTTCCCTCGGGCAGTTCCAGTTCCACGGACTCGAAGGGGACCAGCCCGAGGCCGAGGCCGAGGGGAGCTCCGGTGGGCAGGTCAGGAAAGACGACGTGCCCCTGCGGGGCAATGATCACGGGCGGGGGATGCCCGGCCCGTGCCATCGTGCACCGCCGGGTGATCGGGTCATAGACGGCATACAGGCAGGTGGCGCCCACCACCGCAGGGACCTGGTCCGGACCGTCGGCGTCCTCCTCGCTCAGCCGCCGGACCGTGTCATCGAGGTGCGCCAGCAGTTCATGGGGAGGCAGATCCATGTCCGCGAGCGTGCGGACGGCGGTGCGCAGCCGGCCCATCGTCGCCGCGGCCTTGATGCCGTGTCCGACCACATCTCCGACGACGAGGGCCACCCGGGCGCCGGACAACCCGATCACATCGAACCAGTCTCCCCCCACGCCGTGCTCCATATCGGCCGGCACGTAGCGCAAGGCCGCTTCGACGGCGGCGCCGCCTGCCAGACGATGGGGCAGCAGGTCGCGCTGAAGCGCCAGGGCGGCGGTGCGTTCGCGAGCGTACTGGCGGGCGTTGTCCAGGCAGAGCGCGGCCCGGGTGACGAGCTCCTCGGCCAGGAGCAGGTCATCCTCCTGAAACGGCGTCGGCTCCTCGGTGCGGACGAACAACGCGACACCCAGCAAGCAGTGCCGCGCACGGATGGGCACGACCATGAAGGAGTGCATCCCGTTCTCACGGACCTTCTGCGCCCGCACCGGGTCGTGGCTGATCCACGTGGCGGCCGTGTCCAGCACCGGTTCCAGGTGAGACGTGCCGGTGCGTAGGACGGCGGCATACGGGGAGGTCGCAGGGACGGGGACTGTTTCCTTGCGCGCCCACGGCGACTCCGGCACCCCGGGGCGGATCGAGGCCAGACCGGCACGGCGCATGACAGGGGGACGACGGTTCATTGTGCCGATCCGGGCCGAGGGCTCTTCACCGAACTGAACCGACTCCACCAGGTCGACCACGGCGTAGTCGGCCAGTAGGGGCACGGCGAGGTCGGCCAGTTCCTGCCCGGTCTGCATGACGTCGAGGGTGCTGCCGATGCGTGTGCTGGCTTCGCTGAGGATGGCAAGGCGGTCCCGCGCCCGCCGATTGCCGGTGACATCCACGCTCATGGAGCAGACACCCAGGGGCCGGCCGTCAGCGTCCTGGAGGCAGAAGAACGAGGCCGAGAACGCGTGCTCCCGTCGCCTGTCCGTCGGCGGCCACGCCCGGTACTCATGGACCATGGTGGTGCCGCTTTCCAGCACCTGACGCATCACTGCCTCGAGCGCCTCGGCCTCGAGGGCGGGCAACGATTCCTTCAGACGGCGTCCGAACCGCCGCTCGCGAGGGATGCCGTCGTGGCGCTCCATGGCGTCGTTCACCCAGGTGCAGCGCAGCTGCGGGTCGCAAACGACGATGCCGATCGGTGCGTGGGCAAGGAGCGACTCCCGCACCGGTCCGTGGGCCGCCCCCGAGGGCAGGGCGCCTATGTCGGTCACGGACACCAGCCACCGGGTGCCGGCGTCCTGTCCCCGCAGCAACGAGACCCGCAGCGTCATCTTGAGCGTGTGGCCGTCGCGGTGGCGGACCGCCGCCGTGCCAGCCCAGCCACCCCGGGCACGGCACTGCTCGGCGAACGCCGAAGCCCTCCCGGCGTCCTCGGGGGGCGGCAACACGTGGGCGGCGGACCGGCCTACCACCTCCCCGGCCGAGTACCCGACAAGCTGCTCAGCAGCGTGCGTCCACCCCACCACCGTCCCCTCCGCATCGATCATCGCTATGGCCGCATCGGGTATCTCGCGGGGGCTCACCGACTCGGCGAGTGGCATGTGGTCAGGGTTCGTCATCGAGGTTCATCCCATCGGTGCGCAGGTGTGAGGGAGCGTCGGCATGTGGCGCGGCGGCCCGAGCTGTCGTCGCGGTGGACGGTGGCGGCCGGGGCCTGAGGATTGCTCGGATCGGCCGTCCGGGCCTGCGATGTAGCGCGCGGCCTCGCCGCTGGTTGAGCGGCCCACCGGGCGAGGCATCCGCCCGGCTTAGAGCAGTTTGCCCATTTCTGATGAAAGTATCAGATACGACCGTTTGATCGTCAAGACCCCCAAAACCGGTCACACCATCAGGTGTGACCGCACCGGGCGATGCGGGTGCGGAACCAGTCCCGCCCGGTGCCCCCTTTGCGCGGCGGCGGGGTCGGGATTCCGGTGGCGCCCCACGGTGGACAGTCGGGGCTCTCAGTGAGATGATGAATGCATCAGAACTGGTGCTCTTGTCAGGAGGGTGCCGATGTCAGCCTCACCCAGGAATCGATTCGAACGCCGTCGGGCCGAGACCCGGCAGGCACTCATCCGCGCCGCACGGACGATCCTGGCCGAGTCCGGCGACACGAGCGCCAGCATTCGGGCCATCGCGGAGCGTGCGGACGTAGGCTTCGGCTCCTTCTACAACCACTTCACGGGTAAGCCGGACCTGTTCGATGCGGCCGTGGCCGATGCGCTGGAGGAGTACGCCCAAGCCATCGACGAGCGCCTGCGGGGCATCAGCGATCCCGCGGAGCGCCTTGCCGGGGGCGTGCGGCTCAGCGCACACATGGCCGAGTCCCACCCGGAGATCATGCGGATCCTGTGCCACAGCGGGCTCGGTCGCATATGTGCCGGCCACGGACTGGCTCCGCGCGCGAAGCGCGACGTGGAGCTGGGTATGACCTCGGGTCGCTTCACCGTGGTCGACCCGGTCATCGCCCTGACCGTGCTGAACGGCAGCCTGCTGGCGCTCTTGGAGCTGTGGCTCAACCGGCCCGAGACCGACAGCGACCACGCTGCAGGCAAAATGGCCGAACTGTTCCTGCACATGCTCGGTCTCTCCCCGGATGAGGCCCGGGACCTCGCCCGGCGCCCCCTTCCCGCCGCAGCCTGAAGAGAACCCCGCTGTCCCACCGGCCTGCCGGCGCCGGCTGCGCACCAGTTCCTGCGCCTGCATAAGGCGCTACCGGGAGCCTGCCACTCTTGCCTGCTGCGGTGCGTGGCGCCGGGCGGCCTCATCGGTGATCAGGTAGGCGTGGTCTCCTGTCCTGCGATGAACGGCGGTACGGCAGGATCCGCGAGTGCCTCCTGTGTGAGCCGCAGGGCCGCATCCGGCTTGCGCGCGAAGGCGGAGAGCGTGTGGTGTGGCGGATTGCCACCGCGCTCCTCGGCGAGGTCCACTGGATCTTCTCCGGCCTGACCGAGCCGAAGTGCGCCGGATGCGCCACGAGCCGCCTGAGCCCCCTTTCGGCGAGCCCTTCCTCTGGGCAGGCCGGTCCCGCCGACTCGCCTGACTGATCACAACCGGGAACCAAACCCCACCGCTGCGACGGTGCTTTTGGCATGCCAGGTTCCGAGGGGTCTCGCTGTGTCCGGCGGCAAGGCCCGCTGATGCTGTGGCTGATCTCGGCGAGGCCGTCGAGCCGGTCAGCGGAAGCATGCCGACAAAGCGGTGACGCGTGCCTTCGGCCCGGGGGGCGTCTGGATGGTCCCGACTCGGCGTTCTTCCGGTCACAGCCGGTCGTGCGCGCCGCCATCCCGCGGAAGGACGCCACGAGGGCATCGAAGCCGCCGATGCGGCGGCCCGGATCTTCAGCGAGGCGCCCTCGACATTTCCATACGCCGTATGTTACTACTGAAAGGGCAGTTCCATACGGCGTATGGAAAAGCTCGCTCGGACAGTTCCAGGCGCATCACATCGCCTGTGACAAGCAGCCGATGGTGCAGATCGCACCGATCCCGGGAGGAAAGACCATGAAGAACCTCACGAAGCGCATCTCTGCCGCTGCCTGCTCCGCGGCGGTCGCGGGTGTTGCCGTTCTCGGTGCCGGGGGCGCCGCTTCGGCCGCGACTCCTGCGTCTGCACACGCCCAGCTCCCGGCCGTCAGCGTCAAGACCAGTGACTATCGCTGGGATCACGGCGTCGGCTACCTGCTCGAGGAGGGCTACTCCTGGGACCGAATCCGCGGCTGGCATCACGACGACTGCGTCACCGATTCGGACTGGTACGGCCGCAACGGTCACTTCTACCGCTGGGACGACAAGGAATGCGGCTGGAAGTTCGACGGGTCGTACCGGCACGACTGGAACCGCTGCGAGCACGACGGCCAGGACCGGCACCACTACGACCGGAACCACGATGACCGGTGAGGCTGGGCCGCTTGTACCCCTGGGTCCAGGCTCACCAGTTGGATGAGCGAAGCGTAGTGAACTTGTGGCAGAGTGCTACGCGCACGTCCGGCGCCCAGGCGACGTCGGGCACCCTCCTCGGTCGGGTCTTGTGGCCCGGTCGACCAGCGTCCGGAGGGACGTGCCACGCGGGCTGGCGCCAGGGCACGAAGGCGATTGGCTCCCCAAGGCTGAGCAACGCTCAGGCTCGCTAAGCCAGTCAGAGACGCTGTGCGCATCGCCGTGATGCCTGCCGGCAGCAGGGAGGCGACCGCTGGTCCATGGATCACCAGTCCCTGACCGGTGATCCGGTGGCCGCCTATTGAGAGCCTGTCCCCCTCCTGCCTGCGGACGCCCACCGTGTGTCGCAGGCGTGCGCCGCCCAGCTGCTGCGATGTCACGAATCCGCTAGCCGTCCGGCGTCTGGGCCCTGTTGTAACGCCTCTCTCTTCGATGCCTTTTTTGCTGCTGACCCAGTGGTGGTCCGGCGGCGTGGCACAGCTGAGGCGTCTTGGAGTGAAAGTCAATGGAGTCTTTGAAGACCGTGGTACAGGGGGTGGCCGTGCGGCTTGTCGTCTCGCGTGACTCCTTGCTGTCCATGTGCATGCGTCTGCGGTACGAGCGCACTGATCCCTATGTCGTGCGTGCCGCCTTCTTCGCCGCCGACAGCGACGAGCCGGTGGAATGGGTCCTGGGGCGTGACCTTCTGGCTGACGGCCTGCGGGGTTCCGTGGGTGAGGGAGACGTCCGGATCTGGTCGGCCGTTGGCCATGGTGACCAAGCGATGTACATCGCCCTCAGGTCTTCCGCGGGCACCGCCTTGCTCGAGGTTCCAGTGCAGGACGTCAAGACGTTCCTACAGAACACGGAGGCTCTGGTGCCACAGGGCACCGAGTCCAGGTGCATTGAGTGGGACACCGAACTGGCGAACCTGCTCGCAGAAAGCTGAAGGACGTCTCCCAACTGCTCTGCGGACGGGGCGCTTTGCCGGGCGGCAGTGCGCGGCCTGCGTCCCCAGCGGCGCCGTCCTACTCCCGGCGCTGTGCGCGCCGCCACGAAAACCCTGAAACCCGTTGTCAGCCCCTTCGGCCGCCATCGCCGCGACCGCTGACATCCATGCCTAGAAAGACAAGGAACGAGCCTTCATGTCCCAGTACCAGCTTCGTGTCTACACACTGCGCAGCCCCGAGGCACTCGTCGCCTACGAGAGTATTTGGTCCAAGCACATTCCCGGCCTGGCCAAACACCGGATCACCACACACGGCGTCTGGACGGTACCGGCGACCCGCGAAAGCGAGGCGCCCCGACTGTACGCTCTCGTTTCCTACCAAGACGCCGACGACGTGCAGGAGCGGATGGAGGCGTACCTGTCCAGTCCCGAATTCCGCGCCGACATGGAGGGCTTCGACCTCGGCCAGATCGTCAACGTCGCCGAGTCCGTGCTGAGGCCCACCATCGACTCACCCTTGCGGTGACAGGTACCGAGCCGCCCTGCGGCCCGGGCGGCCGAGGCGCTCAGGTCTGTGAGACCGCGGGGAATTCGCCACGACACCTTTACGGGGCCTCTGGGGCAAGGAATCTCTTACGCCACCAGCAGCTTCGGTCGGGCGGCCAGCATCGGGCGGCTCTCGTGCTCGGCGGCAGCGATGTTCTCTTCGGGCAGCGCGCGTTGCCGCCACTCACCGGAGGCTACCTCGGCGGCTTCGCGCAACTCGGCCAAGGCGCTCGCCAGACGGCGGCGGGCATGGACGAGACCGGCGAGGTCGGAGGCGGGCGGTTGGGCCATCAACCGCGCGGCGGCCGCATGGGATGCGTCCACCGCCGCCAGGGCGCTCTCGGCGCGGTCCACGGCTCGGCGGTCAGCGATCGCGATGGCAACGAGCAGCCCAAGCGCGCAGCCCGTGAGGGTGTCAAGGGCTCGGTCCGTGAGCAACTCGCCGGCCGGCTGCGCATGCGCGAACTGGGGCATCAGCCGCGGGCGCGGGCAGCGTAGGGCAGGCTGTGCCCCGTAGAGCGCGCACGTGGATCCGCCGACGGTGTACACCATCAGGTCGACGCGTCCCACGGCTAGACGAGTCTTTCCGAATGCCTGCGGGCGCAAGGAGAGGGTGTCCATGATCGTTTGTGACGACGAACCTGGACACCCTCGTGACCGCACTCTACGTAAAGATCGATGACG
>NZ_JBSFJX010000102.1:0-29121 GCF_053598275.1 Streptomyces sp. NPDC001156
TTGCCTCAGCAACAAGTTGATCTATCAGGACGTCCCGTTGCGTCATTCACCAGGGCTTGACCTGCACCTCAACACTCAAACGCAACGGTGTTGGCGTCGCCGGGAACCCCACCCGGAACGCGGGCTTCAGGAGCGGGACACGGTGATGCGGAGGCGCTCACGGACGCCCCGCGCGCGCTCTGGCACATCGGCACCGATCTCGGCCGCCAGCTCGTGGAGCGTGTCCAGGCCCGGGAGGTCGTTCAGCCCCTGCGTCACCAGTGCCCGCGCCTGCCCGAGGTCGCCGCGTGCGAGCGCGAGCCTGGCCCGGAACAGCAGCAGGTAGCCGCCGTCCAACGCCGGGTGGACGGCAATCTTGTCGAGCAGATGGCCGGCGTCGTAGTCCGGCAGCCGCTCCAGCAGCATGCCGTGCCAGTCCAGCAGATCGTCGGCACGGCGCTTGCCCTCGTAGGCGGCGCCCGAGTAGCCGAAGCCGCGACGATCCGTCGCCCCCTGCTGCGTCTGAGCAACACGGTCGAGGGCGTCCACATACTGCTCTGCGCATGCCACCCATGCGTCGGGAGCCGGAAGCAGTCGTTCAAGGACGACGGCCAGCTGAGTCTCCTGTTCCGGTATTTGGCCGAAGCCGCGGAGCGTCCAGCCGTAGCGCGACTCCCAGCGGACCAGTTGCGGCATGGCCCGCTGCGCGAACTCGACCTGACCGTGGCGCTGCAGCATCGTGGCCCACAGCGCGGCGACGGCATCCGAGGCGACGAACTTCGCGGCTTCCATCGGATCATCGGAACGGAAGCACTGGTAGGTCTTGCAATAGCAGGCCAGGTCGACGATCGCGGTGACCGCATCCTCGCCCGGACGCGGATCGTCGGCCGCGAGCGCCTCACGGGCCGCCTCGGCGTGGCGTCGGAATGTGAACCGCCAGCGGGACCGCTCGGTGGGGCTCACCTTGCGGTCGCCAGCGAGGTAGGAACCGGCGCGGGCCAGGCCCACGAACTCCTGTACGTGTGCCAGGACCTGTTGCGGGTCCACCGGCGCGCTCTTTGCCCGAGGTCTGGGCACGCTCGCCGCGGGCGCGATCTCCGCCTCGATCCGCTCACGCACGGGCGCGGCACCGCGCCAGTACAGGTTCCACAGCGCCTTCTTCAACCGCTCCTCGTCGAGGCCGGCCAACTGGGCGAAGAATTCCTCGCGGTTCATGCGGTTCGCTGCCATGGGCCGGGAGAATACCGTTCATCGCGCGGTCACGGTCGCGGTCGGGTCCCGGCGGTGCAATAGCTGGCTGACGACGGTCCGTGCGGGGACCGGCGGCACGGGCGGCTCTCGCGACCCTCGGAGAACCTGCACGTCACAAGTTATGGATGAGGTTTTCGGCACCCGCAGCACAAAGGCGAGATAGACCATGCGGAGCACCACGGCGCTCGAGCATGCCATGATCGGAGGCGGGCCTCGAAGTCCCAGGTCGAAGCAGGTACGAGAGTTATGGCACCCCACAGGTGTCCGTGGAGGGTGGCGTTTCGTTCTTGGCCAGCGCAGCGGCGCCTCGCGCCGCTGCTGCCGTGCCCAGGTGCGATCCGACGATGTCGATGCCCCGGAGGAGCGGGAGCGTGGAGGCGCGGGCGGCGTTGCGCAGTGGGTCCCAGAATATGGAGCCGGAGGATGCCATGCCTCCGGCAACCACGACGAGGGCCGGGTCGAGCACGCTGACGAGGCCGCCGATGGCCTCGCCGAGAGCATGAGCGGCACTGGTGACCACTTGCCGGGCGATGGAGTCGCCTTTGGCGGCGAGAACGACAATCTCGGAGGTGTCAGGGCCTCTGTCGAGCGATCCCGTACTGGTGCCCGGCCCGGTGTGGGTTGCGGTTGCCTCGGCATAGGCCCTTCGGATTGCGGTGCCGCTGGCAATGGTGTCCAGGTGGCCGACCGCGCCGCAACTGCAGGGCAGTCCCGCTGCTGCTGCCGAGGGCGCGTGGCCTATTTCTCCGCCGGATCCGTGTTGGCCGCGCACGATGTTGCCGTCGGTGATGACGGCGCCGCCGACGCCGGTGCCGACGGTGAGGAACAGCAGGTCGCGGTGGCCGCGGCCGGCGCCGAGGGCCAGTTCGCCGTAGGCGAGGACGTTGACGTCGTTGTCGACGACGACTGGCAGATCGAGGCGCTCGGAGACGATCTGCCGCAAGGGGGTTCCGGTCCAGCCGGGCAGAGCCTGGGAGGCGACGGCGATGGAGCCCTCTGGGTGGCTGACAACGCCATGTGTTCCGATGCCTGCGCTGGCGACCGTGCGGTCGGCGGGCGCGAGTGCGCGAAGTTCGGAGAGGGTGGCCACGAGCGCGTCGATTACGGCGACGGGCCCCTCCTGGGCGGGGGTTGGCACCCGCCGGTGGGCGAGCATCTCCCCGGCGCCATCGGTGAGTACGGTGTCGATCTTGGTGCCGCCGATGTCCGCGCCAAGGTACAGCGACGCGCTCACAGGGTTGCCCCGATGCGCTCGGCCGCTGTACGGGGCGGGAAGATCCGTGGGGTGAGGTCCGGGTCCGGCATGTCGTGGTCGAACGGATGGAGCGGTCTGGCGAGTTCATGATGGCCCAGCCGTAGCAGGTCCTGGTCGACGCCGCCGAGGGTCAACGCGATGATCCAGTCGTGGGCGAGGTCGTGAAGTTCGGGCTCCAGGTAGCCGATCTTGACGATCACGATGTCGCTTTGGTGGGGGTTGAGGCCGAGGCGGGTGAAGTCGGCGATGTGATGGAATGGTCTGCGCCGGCTGGTCAGGACCACAGTGACGGTACGTGCTGTGACGACGGCGGTGGGACCGCCGTCGGGATCGTCGACGAGGAGGTCGACCCGCCCGGTCAGACGTGCTGGTAGCCCGGTCGGGCCCTCGAGCCGGCCCCCGACCATGAGGTCCACCGTGCCGCCTACGCCTGCCTGCGTACACCGGGTGACCGCGTGGGGGTCGAGGATTCCGGCGTAGATCGTTGACAGTTCGCGTTCGGCGATCCGGTCGTCCGCCAGGAGCAGGGTGAGCAGGTCCGCGGTGTCGCCTCCGCCACCGGCTGTGGGGTTGTCGCCGGAGTCGCTGATGACGAAGGGACGCCGGGTGCTTTCGACGGCGGCGGTGACCGCCTGCTGAGCAGTGCCGGTGGGTCCGACGAAGGTGAACTCGTCCCGGGCTTGCCAGTAGCGTTCGGCCAGTCGGTGCGCCTGGTCACGCAGTACTGTCTCGTCGGTACCGGTGAGGACGACCGCCGCTGCGCTGCGAGGTTCGTCTGCCCAGGCGTAGCCGACCCACAGAGCTGCGTCCAGGACACCTGGGAGTGTTTCGATGTCGGCCAGACTGCCGTAGATCCCGCGGGCGGGTTGCTGCTGGGTGCTGGTCTTCTCTCCGGGGAGGAGGACGGGGATGCGGACCCAGGCCATGGACGGCCGGATGCCTTGCCGCAGGCAGTGCACGAGGAGCCGGGCGGCACGGGCGCGGGTGAGCCATTCGTCCTCGTGCGGGGCCAGACGGTGAGCGGTGAGCAGGTCGAGTTGGGCGACCAGGGCGGCGGTGACGCTGCCGTGCAAGTCGGTCGGCGAGGCGATGAGGCAGTCGGGGCCGACGGCAGAGCGGACTGCGGCGGCGAGGTCGGCCTCGATGTCCTGGCGTCCGGTGACGTGCATGGCGCCGTGCAGGTCGAGTACCAGCCCGTCGAGCGGTCCGGCCTGCCTGAGTCGATTGGTCAGCTCGTCCTCGAGTCGCGCGTAGGTGGCTGGGTCGACCGAGCCGCCGGGCACCGCGCGGGCGTGCACCAGGGGTACCCACTCGACCTCCTCTGCCCAGTCCTCCTGGCCGGGGCGGGTGAAGTCGAACAGGTTCAGCAGTTCCGCACCGCGTCGGATGGTGAAGTCGTCGTAGCTGGTGGAGTGGGGGGTGAAGGTACTGCACTCGATGTGCACGCCGCCGATGCCTATGCGAAGACGCTTGCCGGTCCGGTCACCGGTTTCGCTCATCGGGTCGTCTCCTCTGTACTGGGGTGGGACAAGATCTGCTGCAGGGCGAGCAGGCCGGCGCCGATGACTCCGGCGTTGGGCCCGGTGGAGGCCGCCTCGATCTCCAACGACTGCGTCGCCAGCGGCAGGCAGCGTTCATAGATGACGCCTCGTAGTCCAGCCAACAGCGGGGGAGCGCCGGCGAGGGCTCCGCCGACGACGAGCAGGGAGGGGTTGAAGAAGTTCACAACGGTGGCCATGACCTCGCCGAGGCTGCGGCTGGCCTCCCGGACCATGCCGGTCGCCAAGGGATGGCCTTCCTGGACGAGCCGGAGGATGTCGGAGGGGTGGTGGACCTCCACGCCCCGGGCCTGCAGGGCCTGCGCGATGGCGGCGCCGCTGGCAACCGTCTCCAGGCATCCGGTGTTGCCGCAGGCGCAGGGCGTTTCGCCGGCGGCCGGGACCCGGACGTGGCTGATGTCGCCGGCCGCGCCCATCGCCCCGTGGTGCAGGCGGCCGGCGGAGATGACACCGCAGCCGATGCCGGTGCCCATCTTCACCACCAGCAGGTGGTCGACGTCCGGGTGTGCGCTGAGGTGCTCGCCGACAGCCATGAGGTTGGCGTCGTTCTCCACCACGACCGGCATCTCCAAACGTTCGGAGAGCGTCTCCCGGATCGCGGCGCCATGCCATCCCGGCATCCGGGAGGGCAGGACCACACTGCCCCGGCGGTTCTCCACCGGGCCAGGCAAGCCGACGCCGAGTGCACGGACGGGCACCCCGGACAGGTCGGGGGAGTCCATGAGCTCGCGGCAGCGTTCGACCAGCCAGTCAACGGTGCTTTCCGGGCCTTGGGCGAGGTCCCAGGGCAATTCGGTGACGGCCTGAGGCCGGCCGGCGACGTCGATCGTGGCGATCCGCGCATGGCTGGTGCCGAAGTCGACCGCAAGCAGCAGTCCTCCGCCGTCGCGGATCTTCAGCAGCTTGGGACGGCGTCCGCCCTGAGACACGCCGTTGCCGGACTCCACCAGGTACCGGTGCTCGAGCAGGTACTCCACCCGAGCGGACACGGTCGAGGGTGCCAGCTTCACCAAACGGACCAGGGAGGAGCGGGAGTTCGCGCTGCCTGTCGCCACCAGACGCAGAAGGTGGGCAGGCGAACCCCACTCCGGCACGTGATCCCTTTGATAGTCCATTGGACATGGATACCACACGGATTTTCCCGGGGAAATGCCTTGACTTAGTTCGACGGTTGGACGTTTGATTCCTCCAATGCGTACGAACGACAGGAGCCTTCCGATGGCCACTGGATCAACGATCGGTGAGGGTGCGGACCAGCCCATGGTCCGCATCCGGGGGCTGCGGAAGTCCTACGGCGAGCACGTGGTCCTGCACGACATCGACATGGACATCGCACGCGGGGAGGTCGTCGTTGTGGCCGGCCCCTCCGGCTCCGGCAAGTCGACCTTCTGTCGCTGCATCAACCGGCTCGAAGTCGCCGACGCTGGGGAGATCTCGGTCGCGGGCCGTCCCGTGCCGCTGGAGGGGCGCGAACTGGCCCGGTTGCGAGCCGAGGTGGGCATGGTCTTCCAGCAGTTCAACCTGTTCGCACACAAGACCGTCCTGCAGAACGTGACCCTGGCCCCGGTCAAGGTCCTGGGACGTCCAGCCGAACAGGCCCGGGAGCGGGCCATGGAACTACTGGACCGCGTCGGGGTCGCGGCACACGCCGCCAAGTTCCCGGCCCAGCTGTCCGGCGGGCAACAACAGCGGGTCGCCATCGCCCGGGCCCTCGCGATGGACCCCAAGGTCATGCTGTTCGACGAGCCGACATCCGCCCTGGATCCGGAGATGGTCAACGAGGTACTCGAGGTCATGAAGACTCTCGCCGCCGACGGTATGACCATGGTGGCCGTCACGCACGAAATGGGATTCGCCCGCTCCGCCGCCGACCGCGTCGTCTTCATGGACGCAGGACGCATCGTGGAGGAGGCGGCACCCGAAGAGTTCTTCTCGGCGCCACGCAGTCGCCGAGCCCAGGAGTTCCTGTCCAAGGTCCTCACTCACGGCTGACGCCGTCCACGCCCTTCCGGCACAACCACAGGACCGCCTTCCTTCGCCGCCACCTCGCCCGCCCCCAGCAGACGACGTTGATGGCAAATCAGTTAGAACCTGTAAACAGCACTCATCTCACGAAAGTAGACCGATGAGATCCACAGCTGCCGGGCGGACGTCCCGCCGTACTTTCCTCGCTGTTGCCTCCGCGTCGATCCTGGCTCTCGGCCTGAGCGCCTGCGGAGGCAGCGGATCGGCGCTCCCCGGCGGCCCGGGCAGCCAGTCCGCCGGCTCATCCGACTCCACTGCATCCTTTCTCAAGGGAGCCCCGGTGGCCGCCGACGCGACGATGGCCGACGGCACGACCATGGCGAAGATCCGTAAGCGCGGTTACCTCATCGTCGGAGGTTCCTCCGACGCCCCGCTGCTGTCGCAGAAGAACCCCGTCACGGGTAAGTACGAGGGCTTCGACGCCTACATGGGCCAACTCCTGGCCACCTACATCTTCGGCAAGCCCAACGTGCACATCCTCAGCTCCGCCACCCAGACGCGGGAGGCACTGCTCCAGAACCACACGGTCGACGTGGTGTTCCAGACCTACAGCATCACGCCCGAGCGCGCCCAGCAGGTGACCTTCGTCGGCCCCTACCTCTCCAGCGGCTTTGAGATCGCCACCCGCAAGGGCGACAACGTTTCAACCCTGGCGGAACTCGACGGCAAGACGGTCATAGCCGGTGCCAACACCCCGGCCATCGCCGAGATCAAGAAGGAAGCACCCAAGGCGAAGATCCTCACCTTCGACACCGACCCGGCCTGCATTCAAGCGCTGACCCAGGGCCGTGGCACCGCATACGTGCAGGACAGCATCACTCTCGCCGCCGACCTCAAGGACCACCCCGACTTCCAGGTCAACGGCAAGCCGTTCGACACCGGCTACATGGGCATCGGTGTGCCCAAGGACCAGAGCGACATGGCCGGCTTCGTCAACAACTGGTTGACCACGGTGGTGAAGGACGGGAGCTGGACCAAGGTCTGGAACGCCAGCCTCGGCACCGTCCTCGGCGACACCACCGCCCCGGCCCCCGGCTCCGTCCCTGACGTCTACACCCCGAAGGCCTGACCCTCGGTGTCCGCCCTGACCGATCACCTGCCCCAACTGGCCGACGGCCTGCTGAGCACCTTGCTGCTCATGGCGCTGTCCTTCTTCGGCGCGCTACTCCTCGGACTGCTGGTGGCAGCGGCCCGTGTCAGCCCGGTGGCGTCGTTGCGAGGCGCCGCCACCGCCTACGTGGAACTGTTCCAGAACATTCCACTGCTGGCGTGGCTGCTGCTCTTCGTCTTCGCCCTCCCCGAAGCCGGGATCATCTTCCCGCTGTTCACCACCGCGGTGATCGTACTGTCCCTGTACGAGGCCGCATACACAGCCGAGGCGATCCGCAGTGGAATCAACAGCGTCGGCCTGGGCCAGGCGGAAGCGGCACGGGCGCTGGGGCTGACCACGCTGCAGAACCTGCGGCACATCGTGCTGCCGCAGGCCCTGCGCGCCGTGGTTCAGCCCCTTACCAACGTCTTCATAGCGCTGACCATGAACACCTCCCTCGCCGCCGCAGTAGGCGTGGTGGAGCTCACTCACGCCGCCAACGAGGTCAACCTCCAAGAAGCCCAGCCCATCCCCGTCTTCGTCGGTGCCGGAATCGCCTACATGGCACTGGCCCTCGTCATCGGGTTGGCAGGCGGCTTCATCGAACGCAGGGTGGCGATCGTCCGATGACCTCAACACCGACCCTCCTCTTCGACGCACCCGGCCCCCGCGCCAAACGCCGGGCACGCCTGTGGTCCCTCGCCACCGGCGTCGCCTTCCTGCTGGCCGTGGCCCTGGCCGTACACCAGTTCTCCTCGCACGGACAACTGGCCACCGACAAGTGGCAGCCGTTCGGTACCTGGCCGGTGTGGCGCTTCTTGCTGAACGGCGCCTGGTACAGCCTCCTAGCCGCTCTCGGATCCGCCGCCATCGCTGCCCCGTTCGGACTTCTACTGGCCATCGGCCGGATGTCCTCACGCCGCCCCGTACGCTGGATCGCCAGCACCTACGTGGAGGTCATGCGCACCGTCCCCGTTCTGCTACTGATCTACCTGACGCTTTTCGCCCTGCCGAAGTACGGTCTGAACCTCCCGCTGTACTGGAAGCTGGTCGCCCCGCTGTCACTGTCGGTCGCCGCATCCACCGCCGAGATCTTCCGGGCCGGCCTCGTGTCCCTAGACCGCGGCCAGCGCGAGGCCGGCGCAGCCCTCGGCCTGTCACGTTTTCAGACCCTGCGCATCATTTTGCTCCCGCAGGCGCTGCGCAGAGTCGTTCCGTCTTTGATCAGCCAGGCCGTCGGGCTGATCAAGGACACTTCGCTGGGCTACATCGTCAGCTACTACGAGCTGCTGTACAGCGGCCAGGTATACGCGACCTACAGTCACCTGCTCATCCAGACCTACATCGTCGTCGCCGCGCTCTACCTCCTGGTCAACGCCATTCTCTCCAAACTGGGACGTGTCATCCAACAACGTGACGGACGTCCTCGCCGGGTCAACGGCGCCGCGGCAACGCAGCGAGCCGAGAGCCCGTCAGACACGGTGCCGACCGGGCAAAACGGCGCACTTACCTAAGGAGACCGACAGTGCCGACGACGACCACCAGTCAACGGATCCGGTACGAAGTGTGCGTCGACTCGGCGGCCGGGGCACGCGTCGCCCAGGACGCCGGAGCCCACCGGGTCGAACTGTGCAGCGCCCTTTTCGAGGGCGGCATCACCCCCAGCGCCGGTTTGATCGAGGCCACAGTCGCAGCCGCACCCGCCATCGGCGTGCACGTCCTGATCCGTCCCCGCGGAGGGGACTTCATTTACGACGACGATGAGATCCGGGTCATGGTCCGAGACATCGAGACCGCCGCAGCACTCGGTGCCCATGGCGTAGTCATCGGCGCGCTCACAGCGGAGGGCGACATCGACACGCCGACGGTGCGACGCATGCTGACCGCCGCCAGCGGTCTCTCCGTCACCTTTCACCGCGCTTTCGACATGGCGCGCGATCAGTTCGCCGCACTGAAGGAGATGACGGCCCTAGGCATCCACCGTGTTCTGACCTCCGGCGGGGAGTCCACGGCATTGGAGGGAGCACCCCGACTGGCCGAGCTGATACACGCGGCCGACAACCGAGTTGTCATCATGCCCGGCGGGGGGATCAACGCCCGCAACACCCAGCGCATCCTGCGGATCACAGGTGCACAGGAACTTCACTTCAGCGCCGGCGCCACGGTCGACAGCCCGGCTCTCCACCGCAACCCCCGGCCGACCATGGGCGGTTCACTGCGCAACGATGAGTACCAGCGCCGGGTGACCGACCGCTCTGCTGTGGACGGCATACTTGCAGCAGCAAGGTCGGCAAGAGACCTTGAATGACACCTGGGCTGCTGCGGGCGCCCGCAAGGCGGCGTTCTCCGCCTCCAGCGACGTGGGTGGCTCGGCTGACACCTCGGCCCGGTGTCCCCGCGGACGGCTGGCGCCCGCGTCGCGTATCCAGTTATGCAAGGTCTCCGGGTTAATCCCCAGATCAGCGGCGACCTGCCTGATCGTCGCTCTGTGCATGCCGATAAATCATCCGGCCTCAACCTTGATGCTCAGAGCCGCGAGTTCGCCGTGGATCCGGCGGTAGCCCCACGAGGAATTTTCATTGGCCAGGCGCAGGACCAGGGTGCGGATCGACCGGATCGTGGGTGGGCGTCCGCGGCTCTTGGGTACGCAGGTCGCCGCGTGGCCTCGCTTGAGCAGGTCGCGGTGCCAGCGGAGGATCGTGTCCGGCCGTACCAGGAGCAGGAGGCGCCGCAGTTCGCTCATCGGCAGTAGACGCAGAACTGCGAAGGTGTTGGTGGCGGCGAGATAGGCCAGACGCAGCAGCACGAGGGATCACGGTGCCGTTCGCACTGGGCCCACGGGAAGGCAAGGGGAACAACGCCACAAACCGACGATCAAGGCTGTGGCCTGGGTGGATGATTTATCGGCACCCGCAGAGACGAAGCAACACGAGTGCTCATCCTGCCGCAGCACCGAACAAGCCCTTGAGCTGCATGGATGACATTCTCGGCAGGCGCAACGTCCCTAACCTGCATACGTTCCAGTGGCCGACCATCTGGCTTGCGGGTTAACGGTCGGCAGCTGTCGGCGTCTGTGATCCTTGGTCGACCTCGGACGGCCTCACCACGGCCCAGGGCCTGCAGCTTTGGCGCGACTCAGCTGTTGAGCGTCCACCCGCTCAGCAGACCCGCTTGACGTTTCACTCCACTGAGTCTTTGCCAGTAATGGATCATGACGTTGCGTGATTGATCAGATGGTGCGGTCGTACTCGAGCTGGAGCAGGGGACGAGGGCTGCGGCGGCGATCTTCGTGATGCGGCTGGGGTCGAGGCTGACCCTGCGCAGGGCCTTGAAGGTGGTCTTGAGCAGGGAGTTGGCACGCTCGCAGACGCCGTGGATGCCGCGGATGACCTTGTTGTACGTCTGCTGGGCCTCGGTCAGCTCGCCTCCGGCGGGCTTCTTGTGCGGGTGGCGGAAGCCGTCGCCGGCGTTCTCGTAGCCGAGGTCGACCAGGGTCGGCATGTCCAGCTCTGTCGCGATGCGGTTGAGGGCGTCGATCAGACCGTGGTGGCGGGCGCAGGTGGTGTCGTGCTCGCGGCCCGGGCGGACCGGTGAGACCCAGATCGGCCAGCCGTCCGGGGTGGCGATGACCTGCACGTTCCCGCCATGGTGCTTGTGTTTTCCGGACCACCACAGGTCTGCTCCGTTGGGGCCGGGAGCAGCGACGCGGTCGGTGCGGATGACGGTTCCGTCGAGGTTCAGGTGCGTCAGCCCGGCCGCCTTCGCCCGCTCCAGAGCGGTCGCGAGGTCCGGTGCCCCGGCCGCCAGAACGCTCAGCCCCTCGTGAAGGTAGCGGTACGCGGTGGAGGCCGACACCCCGTGGTCGCACGCGAGTTGGGAAAGGCGGGTGCCGTCGATGAACCAGCGCAGCACGAGCACGGCCTGCCGGAAGCAGCCCAGCGCACGCCTGCCCTTGCGGGTCCTGGCCACGATGCGGTGATCGCGCAGCAGCCGGGCCAGGTGCTCGGCGGTTGACCGCTTCACATCGAGCACCGCGGTGTATGTGACACTGGTCGACACGTGAGGCCCCTCAGTCAGAACAATCCGTCGCAAGATCGTTCCCTACCAGGGGCCTTACGCCTGCCCTGACTTGGGGACCGCGCAGTCCGCAGTGCAAGCGCCGCGATCACGGCGAGTGACGGGTACTCATCGGGAAAGGCTCATTGGAACTCCCCGAACCGCAGGCACCCGAACTCTGTTTGACCGGGCGCGAGGATCTTGCTCCCGGCAGGTGGGCGAAGGCAAGAGCTCGTGCGGCGTGAGCCCTGACACCCCTGCCAGGTGGCGCCTCCGGACAACGGCAGCGGCCTCGCCACCGAGCGCTCCTTGGAGGACTGGAGCGCAGACCTTCACCGTCGGGCCGCCGCCGGAACTCGTGGACGGCCCGGTCACCCGGACTTTCCGGCCCAACGTCCAAGACCGGATCGCGGATGCGGCCCGACGGGACACCCATGACCAATCGCTTGTAGAGTCAATTATCTGGGCCGAACACCTCCCCGCGTGATCCTTCGCGGCTACAGTCGGCACAGGCGCAGGGGTGATCGACCGAGGGGACGGGCGCAGGTGGGACGGGCCAACAGCGACGCCGGTGGACTCCCTGCGCTTTCCGTACCGCGGTTCGTCGGGCGGGACCGTGAGGTCGCCACGCTCGGCGGGGCGCTCGGACAACCCCCTGCCGTGGTCCTGATCGACGGTGAGGCGGGTGTCGGCAAGACCCGGCTGCTGCGGGAGTTCCTCGCGTCCCAGGCCGAACGCGGACGTCGCGCCCTGGTCGGGGCCTGCCCGGAGTTGCGCGTGCCGTACACGCTCGGGGCGGTCGTGGACGCGGTCCGCGACGGGTTCGACAACGTTGTCGCGCTGCACCTGAGCGGGCTTGGCGGCGCGCTGCGGCCGTTGTTCCCCGAGTGGGCCGACGACCTGCCTCCGGCGCCGGAGCCGCTGGAGGACGCGACCGCCGCCCGGCACCGGCTGTTCCGCGCCTTCGTCGAAATCCTCGGCCGGCTCGACGTGGCCGTCCTGGTGCTGGAGGACGTGCACTGGGCGGACGAGGCCACCTTGGAGTTCCTGCTGTTCCTGGTCTCACGCCGGCCGCAGCCGGTGAGCGTGGTGGTGACGTACCGACGGGAGGAGGTGCCGACCGACTCGCTGCTGTTGCGGCTGACCTCCCGACTGCCTGCCGACGCACACCTGGCCAGGATGACCCTTAAGCCGCTGGACATCGGCGAGACCGCCGCGGTCGTCTCCTCGATGCTGGCCGGCGAGCACGTGTCGACCGAGTTCGCGTCCTTCCTGCACGCGCGAACGGACGGCATCCCGCTCGCCGTCGAGGAGTCGGTGCGGCTGCTGCACGACCGCGCCGACCTGATCCGCCAGGACGGCGGGTGGGCGCGCCGCCGGCTCGACCGCATCGAGGTGCCCCCCACGATCCGCGACGCCATGCTCGAACGCGTCGGGCGCCTGCGACCCGACACCCGGACGGTCCTGTACGCGGTGTCGGTGCTCTCCGGCCCGGCCGACTACGCGACCCTGCAGGCGGTGACCGGCCTGCCCGAGGACCGGTTCACCGCGCAGGCCGCCGAGGCCATGGGGTGCGGCCTGCTGCGCGAGGCCGGGCCCGGGCAGTGGTCGTTCCACCATCCCCTGGCGTGCCACGCGGTGTACGAGGCCATCCCGGCCCAGGAGCGGCGTGCCATGCATCTTCGCGCCGGCCGGGCGCTGGAGAAGTGGCCGCTTCCGCCGGTGGCGCAGTTGGCACGGCACTTCCGGCTGGCAGGCGACGTCGAGGCGTCGTGCCGGTACACGGAGCAGGCGGCCGACCTCTCCATGCAGTCCGGTGACGTGGCCACCTCTGCACTGCTGCTCCACAGCCTGGTCACCACCGTCGCCTTGCCAGTGGAACCGCTGGTGGGGTTGGTGGCGAAGATCCAGTTCCAGTCCCTCCCCGGCTCCGACCCCCACTCGAAGATCATCGAATCCCTGCGGTCGGCGCTGCGGACCCAGGCCCTGACCCCGGGGCAGGAGGCCCTGGTCCGCTTCCAGATCGGCCGGGTGCTCATGGTGGCGGGTGAGATCGAGGCGGGCCGGCTCGAGATACTGGGAGCCGTACCCCATCTGGCGCCGGACTCGTGGGAAGCGGCCCGATCCCGCATTCTCCTCGCCCTCCCCCTCGGGAACGCGCGGCCGGTCTCGGAGCATCTGCGCTGGCTGCACGAGGCACCCGCGATGGCGCCGTCGATCGCACCCCACGAGCGAATGCGCCTGTCGGTGGAACGCGCCTTCGCACTGCTCATGCTCGGCGAGGAGTCCGGGTGGGACGAGGCCCGGCGGATCCCGGACGACGTCGCCGATTCGCTTGAGGCGGCGATGGTCGCGGTGGGCCACACGAATGTCGGCGAGGAGGCGATGCGGTGGGGACGGTACGACGAGGCCAGGTCACGAATGGCCAAGGCCTCGGCAATCGCCGAACGCCACGAGTTCCTGGAGTACCTCGCCAGCATCGCCTCGTCCCGGGCCCACCTCGACTGGTTCACCGGTGCCTGGGCGGGACTGGCCGATCGGGCGGCGCGACTGGTCGACGACGACGGGGTGCGGTTGAAGGACCGGTGCGAGGCTGCCCTCGTGGCGGGCCTGATCCAGGGCGCCGCCGGGGACCGCGAAGCGGCTGAGGAGCGGCTGCGTTTCGCCGGACGCGACGACCAGCAACGGATCGAGGCCACGGCCGCGCTGGCACGGATGCGTCTGCGTGAGGGCGACACCGAGGAGGCGCTTCGTCTCACCGACGAGGTGGCCGAGATCGCCGTGGGCAGCGGGATCTGGACGAGGACCGCGGAGTTCGCCCCGGTACGGGTCGCGGCCCTGGCCGCCGCCGGCCGGTTCGGCCACGCCGCCGACCTGGTGAGCACCTTCGAACGAGCCCTGGGCGGAAAGGACGCCCCGGTGCCGCAGGCGTCCCTCGTGCTGTGCCGTGCGTTGCTGGCCGAGGCCGACGGCCGGCTCGACGACGCCGCGGCGCTGTTCGGCCGGGCGGCCGACGCCTGGCAGGCACTGCCGCGCCCGTACGACGCCCTGCTCGCCAGGGAGCACCGTGCCCGCTGCCTCCTCGCCTCCGGACGGTCCAACGCCGCTCTGCCGGTGCTGTCCGACGTCCGCCGGGCGTTGTCGGAGCTCGGCGCCCACAACGACGCCGACGGTGGCGCGGTCCCTGAACGAGCAGGGCTGGGACACGCGGGAGAAGCGCGGCCGGGGACGGCCCGGTTACGGCAACCAGCTCTCCCCACGCGAGCTGGAGGTCGCCCGCCTGCTGCTCGACGGCCTGACGAACCGGCAGATCGCCGACGCGCTGGTGGTGTCGGCGCAGACCGTGGCCAGCCAGGTGAAGTCGGCCATGCGGAAACTTCAAGTGACGTCGCGGACCGGGCTCGCCCTCAGAGTCGTGGAGTTGGGACTCTTCGGTGAGCAGGGGCAGACCCCTCCGGGCGACGGCTGAATTCGTCGACGTCGCCCGGGACGAAAAAAAGGCGCGCGGGCGAACGGCGAGTTAATTCCCGCATCTGACCAATCGAGCCGGGGCCCGGCTCGCTTGCACACTCGTTCGCATGTCATCCGCAGAACCGCCGACGACCAAGCCGGCAGACACCCCGTTCGATCCGGCGCTCGGTGCCGAGGACGAACCGGTGCCGGCAGCAGTGCCGGCCGACCCGCCAGGCACCCCGGCCACCCGGAGTGCGAGCGGTGCCGACGGCGTCGGCGAGTACGAACCGCTCTAGCGCGAAGGCCCATGGTCCGACCGTGATCGCCCGTGGCGTGTGGCCACGCCCGAGCCGGTCCGCTGGTGAGGGCGCGGAGTCCACGCGCACACCGGGAGCCCGATCACCGACGTCCTGCACGCCTCCACGCCGCATTTCCCCAGGCATTCCCCGTCACTCACTTCACAGGAGAGCCATAGATGAGGCGAAGCGTAAGGAAGCGTCTCAGACGCTTGGGCGCGGTGACCGTCGGTCTGACCGTCTTCGGCATGGTCGTGTCGACCACGGCGACGCAGGCTGCCGAGCCGACCCGGAAGACACCGCTTCCCGCTGTCGTGCAGACCAACAGCCCGACGGTGATCGCCAACGGCGACCTGGCACGGATCGTCTCCGCGTCCGGCGGATCCGTCCCGGTCACCCTGATCACCGGTGACAAGGTGCACGTCGGCGTCGACGACAGCGGCAAGCCGGTCGTCCGCGACATCGAGAGCGCGGCACGGCCCGACGGGCCCCCGGTCGTGTTCCACACCCTCACCCGCGAGGGCAAGGTGTACGTCGTGCCGGACGACGCCCTCGCGCTGGTCGGCAAGGGGCTGCTCGACTGGAGCCTCTTCGACCTGAGCCAGCTGGTGACGCTCGTCGCGGCGGGCAAGGGCGACGCCGTTCCGGTGCTCGTCACCTACACCGGCACAGCCGGGGCCGACGCCACGCGGAAGGTCGCCGGGGCCTCCGGCGGCAGGGCGCTCCCGAGCATCAACGGCCGCTCGATGAAGATCGCCGACAGCGGACGGTGGTGGCAGGAGGTACGGGGCAAGACGGCCGCCGCCTCCGCGACCGCCCGGTCCGCCGGTTCCCTGGCCGGGGTCAAGAAGGTCTGGCTCAACGGCCTGGCCCATGTCGACCTCGAGCAGTCGGTACCGCAGATAGGCGCGCCCGTCGCCTGGGAACGCGGCTACGACGGCACCGGTGTGACCGTCGCGGTGCTGGACACCGGTATCGACGCCACCCACCCGGACGTGTCCGCAAGCATCGTCGGGCAGGTCGACTTCACCGGCAGTCCCACGGGCACCAAGGACGGCCACGGACACGGCACCCACGTGGCGTCCACGGTCCTCGGCAGCGGTGTCGCGTCCAACGGGCTGCGCAAGGGCGTCGCCCCCGGCGCCAAGCTGCTGGTGGGCAAGGTCTGCGACGACAACGGGCAGTGCCCCGACGACGGGATCATCGCGGCGATGGACTGGGCCGCCCACTCGGGGGCCAAGGTCGTCAACATGAGCCTCGGCGGTGAGCCCACCGACGGCACCGACCCGATGAGCCAGGCGCTCAACGAGCTGAGCCGCGCCACCGGGACCCTGTTCGTGGTCGCGGCGGGCAACTCCGGCTTCGTCCACCAGAAGGTCCTCTCCCCGGGCTCCGCCGACGACGCCCTGACCGTGGCGGCCGTCGACAAGAACGACGAGATGGCCGACTTCTCCAACCGCGGACCGCGGATCGGGGACGGCGCCGCCAAGCCAGACATCGCCGCTCCGGGCGTCGACATCGTCGCGGCACGCGCCGCCGGCACCACCATGGGCACGCTGGTGGACCAGTACTACACCACGGCCAGCGGGACCTCGATGGCCACGCCCCACGTGGCCGGCGCCGCGGCCATCGTCGCCCAGCAGCACCCGGAGCTGACCGGTCAGCAGATCAAGGCCCTGCTGATGGACACCGCCACCGACCTGGGGCACGACATGTACGCCCAGGGCACCGGGCGGGTGGACCTGGCGACCGCGACCAATCCGCAGATCGTCCCGAAGGGGAACCTGAACTTCGGCCGGCTGGCCTACCCGCAGTCGGCCGTGACGAAGAAGATCACGTACACCAACCGCAGCGACAAGGCGACCACGTTGCATCTCACGATGCCGGTCTCCTTCGCCGACGGGAAGCCCGCTGCGGCAGGGCTGTTCACCCTCAGCACGGACACGGTGGTCGTTCCCGCCGGCGGGTCCGCCGAGGTCTCGGTGACGGTCGACGGCAGCGTACTGGGCGCCGACGGGGCCCACGGCGGCTACAACGGGCTGCTGAGTGCCCGTGACGACTCGGGCGCGATACGGCTGAGTTCGGGGATCCACACCTTCGTCGAGGCCCAGAAGTTCCCGCTGACCCTGAACGTCGTTCCCCCGGCGGGTGCCACCTACGTCCGCTACGGCACCGCCACCTTCATGCCCGTCGACGACCAGGTGCACCTGCACTCGGGGCTGGTCCCGGAAGTCGGCGCGGACAGCGTGACCGAGCAGCTGTTCCGCGGCACCTACGCGGTGCAGATGCCGGTCAGCTGGCGGGACGCGGCCGGTGAGTTGCAGCAGGCCGCACCGATCGCGCCGGAGGTGAGTCTCACCAAGGCGAGCACCGTCACGCTGGACCTGCGCAAGGCCAAGCCGCTGAGCGTGCGGTACCCGGAGGCCACCGAGACCTACAACGCGACCGATGTCATCAACCGGGTCTCCGCGACCGGGGCGTGGACGATGGGCACAGTGCTGTCGTTCGACTACAAGGCCGGCGAGCCGAACTGGTGGGTGCTGCCCACCGGCAAGGTGAGCGAGGGCACCTTCACCCACGACTTCTACAGCTCGCGCACCACTCCCGTCGTCACCATGCGCGCCACCGGCGGAGGTGCCCCCTCCAGCTTGTCCGCCCGCTACGTGACTCCGGACGCCGTGCTGAGCGAGACACAGGCGTGGCTGCGCGGCAACGGGGACCCGAGCACCCGCGAAGCCGCGATCCCGGTTCCCCGGCTGCCGGTCGAGGGGCACCTGCCGGTGGTCCAGGCCGGTACCGGGACCGCCGCCGAACTCGCGAACGTCGACGCCCGGGGCAAGCTCGTACTCCTGACACCGACCGACATCTGCCAGGGCACCTGCGACTACCCGAGGCTCCGGGACGAGAGGGTGGCAGCCGCTGCCGCCGCCGGCGCCGCCGGTGTGCTGGTCGCGGCACCGGGGCTCACCTCACTGGGCCGCCCGACGGGGTTCGATCAGTGCGTCGACGGGCCGCAGAGCTGCCCCGCGATCCAGCCGTACGCCGCACTGCCCATCGTGTCGGTGCCCTGGGCCGAGGCCGACGGCCTGATCAAGCGCATCAAGGCCGACCCGTCGCACGTCGGGATCAGTCTCGGCGGCAGCGTCGTACCGAGGGCGTACGCCGCCAGGTACCACGACGAAGGCCAGATCCCCTCGAATGCCTACCGGGTTCGGAAGGACGACCTCGACCGGGTCGACCTCCACTTCCACGCGGCACGGCCCGGAGAGGTCCACCAGCTGAGCTGGAAGCAGTTCCTCCAGGCCACCCCCACCGCGTCGGACGTGGCTCTGCCGCACCCGTTCACGCGCCAGAGCATGACCGTCTTCGTCATGCGGCAGGACGACGCCATCAGCCGGTTCACCTCCTCCTGGGCCGACCACGGAGCGGACTCCTTCCTGGAGCACAACCGCTCCGAGATGAACGACATGGTCCTCACCGGCAGGAACGAGATCCACTGGAACGCGGGACCGGCGGTACCGGGCGCCGTGCCGCAGGTGCGGACCAAGTCCGGGTTCACGGTCAAGGCCGGACTGTGCTCGGGCTGCCGGCAGGGCGACACGTTCTACCCCACCGTCTACCTGACGGGCAGCGGCGGCGGCCGCCAGGCGCTGATCGACATCGTCGGCGACGAGCTTCTCCAGCACGACTTCCTCGACCTCCCGTCCTGCGGGCCGGTTCCCTCGCCCACCGTGCCAAACCTCGACTCCACCTGCGACTTCAAGCTGCTGAACGCGTCCGGCGACGAAATCGAGCGTCGCACGCTGCACCTCGCCGACCAGAGCTGGGACAGCCTGTGATGGCACTCGACACCGCTAAGGAGACCGACACGATGAACACCGGTGTGCCATTGGCACGGCGCCGCAGAGGGGCCCTCATGGTGCTCGCAGCCGCGGTGATGCTGGCGCTGTCCGGCTGCAAGGGCGGTGACCTCGTCTCCTACGACCTGCCGGCGAAGTCGGCCCGGTACACGTTCGAGACGAAGACCAACGACGTCACGACGGTGTGGCAGTACACGTCCGCCGAGGCGACCAAGGACGACGCCCCGAAGCTGAGCCCGTGCATGGGCGAGGTGGTCGGCAGCGACCAGGCGGCCTGCCGCCCGGAGCCGCTGATCTTCCTGCGCTACGACTTCGGTCTGGCCCTGGACAACACCGTCAAGGCCGGGGAGACCCACGAGATCACCGTCGTCGGCTACTACCAGGAAAGCCTCACCACCCTGCCCAAGGTGACGTCCCTGAAGGCGGAGACCACCTTCGACGGGGGCAGGACCTGGCGCCCGGCGACGACCAGGGCCAGCGGGAAGAACACCTTCACCGCGACGATCAAGAATCCTCGGCGGGGCCAGGCCGCCGACGGCGTCGGACTGAGGATCAGCGCGACCGACAGCCAGGGCAACACCGTCCGGCAGACCCTCCCCACGGTGTACACGCTGCGCTGAGGGGTACCGCCGCGACGAACCGCGGAACGACGGTGAGTTCACAGGCCGGGGCGAGAGCGCACTCTCGCCCCGGCCGTCCGCGGTCCCCCGGCAGACCGGCGGAACGGTCCGACCACCAGGCCCCCGATAAATCCGTTGCGTGGTGGGGAGGGCTCGCTAGGATCATGCCGATCCTGGAATGCCGGGCACGAACGACAGCCCGGTCGTAGCGAGAGAGGAGGTGCGTCTACGTGGACGCCGCCCTGACGCGGCGCGCTCACACATGCGCGCCGGACGCCCTTTCTCGTTACCTTCCCACCGTCTGACGGCACGCCTTCGCCGACGCGCCCTCCGGTGGGACCTCTCACAGGAGATCACCACAGTGCGCGAGCGCTTTGCCGACGGCGAGTCCTTCGCCCGAATCCGCCCCAAGGGAAGCAACCGACGCGGTCGCCGCGTCGACGAAGAGGCCTTCGAGGGGACCCTTCCCGAGTACGCGTCCGAAGGGGGCGGGGACCTCTACGAGGACGACCTCACCACGCCCGGCCTCACAACGGACGGGCCTTCCCAGGGCGACCGCTGGTCCACCTGGGACCGATCGACCCCGACCGAGAAGGGCCCCGAGCCGCGCCCCGCATGGGTGGTGACGGACCTGGCCGCCGTCGACACCGAGCTCGGCATCGTCAAAACGGGCAAGGAGGCCGATGTCTTCCTGATCGAACGGTCCGTTCCCGGAGCCGGCCGGCGCACCCTCATGGCCGCCAAGCGCTACCGCGACGGGCAGCACCGGATGTTCCACCGCGACTCCGGATACCTGGAGGGGCGTACTCACAAGGAGTCCCGGGTCAGCCGGGCCATGGCCAAGCGCACGGCCTTCGGCAAGGAGGCCATCGCAGGCCAGTGGGCCGGCGCCGAGTTCGCGGCGCTGTCCCGGCTGTGGTCGGCGGGGGTGGCCGTGCCCTATCCCGTGCAGATCCTCGGGACCGAGATCCTGATGGAGTTCATCGGAGACCGGACGGGAACGGCCGCGCCTCGCCTCGCTCAGCTCCGCTCGCAGGAGGCCGATCTGGACGACCTGTGGGAGCAGCTCGGCCGCAGCTTGACGCTGCTCGCGCGCGACGGCTACGCGCACGGCGACCTGTCCGCCTACAACATCCTCGTCCACGAGGGCCGTCTGGTCGTCATCGACGTGCCCCAGATCGTCGATGTCATCGCCAACCCGCGGGGCCGCTCCTTCCTGGAGCGCGATGTCCGCAACGTCGGTGCCTGGTTCGTCTCCAGAGGCCTCGCCGAGCGGCGTGTCGACGAACTGACCCAGGCGCTGGCTTTCGACGCACGGCTCGACTGATCGCGATCCCCCCGCCGGTGCGTCCCCGCCTGCCGTGCACACCCACGCGGAACCCGGGCCCGGGAATCTCTCCCGGGCCCGGGCCGGGGCCGTGGTGGGCGGGGCCGTGGTGGGCGGGGCCGCGGCCGGATCAGGCGTGGTACTGCGTGAGGTCGATGGCGTGGATGCGCAGCGGGAAGCCGTACTCCGGGTGCGTAATCTCGCGCTGCGGTGCCATGCCCAGCTTGCCCATCACGTTCTCCGAGGCCTCGTCACCGATCCGGGCGATGCCGATCAGGCGTTCCAGGCCGCGGTCCTGGAGCGCGAACTCCATCGCGGCGTGGGCGGCCTCCGAGGCGTAGCCCTGCCCCCAGAACTGCGGGCCGAGCCGCCAGCAGATCGAGACCTCGGGCATCACCTCCGGCAGGAACTCCGGCAGTGTCAGGCCGGTGAAACCGGCCAGTTCGCCCGAGGCGAGCAACTCGACGGCGAAGAGGCCGAAGCCCTCCTCGTCCCACTCCTCCTCCCACCGCTCGATGTCGTCCGCCGTCTGTTCCAGGTCGCGCACGGAGCCGTCGCCGACCCAGCGCATCGCCCGCGCGTCGGCGTTGATCTCGGCCATGGGGACCAGGTCGTCGTCCTGCCAGCGGCGCAGGAGCAGGCGGGGAGTGTGGATCTCGGTCATGGGCTCATCATGTCGAAGGTCCGCGCCGCGACGGTAACCGACGTGGCGGCCGCTGCGTCGCGGCCGGTCCGTGCCGGACAGGAGCGGTCGCGGTGTCGGCCATCGACGATCCCCTCTCCGCGGTTGGCTAGATTGAGTGAGTGTTCGAACGAGTGAGTGCCGAGGAATCCGCCGGCCTGCAGGCCCTCGCCTCGAAGGTCCGCAACGAGCTGGCGGCCGCGGGCCTGCCCGTGCTGCCCCCTGGGCTGGACCCGGTCCTGGCCGGTGGCGCCGAAGTGGACGTCGACGACGGGGCCGACGCGGCGGGCGGCGTGTTCGTGGCCTGGCAGGCGAGCCCTCGCGTTCGGGCCTGCGCGAGCCGCGCGTTCAGGCTGAAGCAACTGGACGAGCCGGTCCTGCGGCACTCCCGTGCGGTGGGGGCCGCGATGATGCAGGCGATGGCCTCGGTGCTGGCCTCGGCGGGCTTCAGCGTCGAGGACGCGCGCGACGAATACCGCCCGCAGCAGTTGCGGGTCCTTGCCGGACCACCGTCCGGACAGCGGCCGGTCTGGTCGCTTCGCGACGACGAGCTGTGCGGGTGCCGATAAATCATCCGGCCTGGTCACGCGGCATGGTGGTACTCGTGCAGGGTTCCGCCGAGTCGGTCTTGTCGGCGGATCTTCAAGTGTCTGATGTTCCCTGGTTCGTTGATCGGGTGGGGGAGTGGGCGGAGGGGAGAGGTTTGGCCCAGGGCTCGGTGTGGGCGATGTTCGTTGTAGAAGGTCTCGAACTCGCGGAGCGGGTGGAGGAGGTGGCTGAGGTTCCAGATCAGGGTGCGGTCCAGGAGTTCGTGCCGGCAGGTCTGTATCCAGCGCTCCATGATGGAGTTCATCCGCGGTATCTGGATGCCGGTGGTGATGACCTTCAGCCCGGCGTCGGCCATGAGGGCGTCGAAGGTGGCGGTGAACTTCGAGTCGTGGTCGCGGATGAAGAATCTGGCCCTGCTGCCGGCGTCCTGCAGGTCCATCAGGAGGTTGCGCCCGAGCTGCACGATCCAGTCCGCGGTTGGGTGTGCGGTGGCACCGAGGATCCGGATGCGCTTCGTGGAGTGCTCGATGGCCGCGAAGACGTACAGGCGTGCTCCGGTCAGGGTGCGGACCTCGAACAGATCGCAGGCGAGCAGCACCTCGGCTTGGCTGTGTAGGAAGTCGGCCCAGGTGGTGCTCTGCCGTTCGGGGGCGGGTGGGATGCCGTGCTCCTCGAGGATTTCCCAGACGGTGGAGGCGGCGACCTTGATGCCGAGCGCTGCGAGTTCGCCGTGGATCCGGCGATACCCCCACGAGCTGTTCTCGCGGGCGAGGCGGAGGACCAGGGCGCGGATCGAGCGGACGGTGGGTGGGCGTCCGCGACGCTTCGGCACGCAGGTGGCAGCGTGGTGTTGCTTGAGCAGGTTGCGGTGCCACCGCAGGATCGTGTCCGGGTGCACCAGCAGCAGGAGCTGGCGCAGCTTGTCCATCGGGAGGTGATGGAGCAGGCCGGCGAGGATCGCGCGGTCGGTGTCTGTGAAGGCGGGCTTGCCGACCTGACGCTGCAGGACCAGCAGTTGGTGCCGGAGCGTGAGGATCTCGATGTCCTTGTCTCTATCATTCACCTGCAGCAGGCGCAGGAACGCGAAGGTGTTGGTCGCGGCGAGGTAGGCCAGGCGCAGCAGCACGACAGATCATGATGCCGCCGGTTACCTGTCCAGGTGAAGGCGTTGGGCACAGCCGGAGTTCGATGATCAAGGCCGGGACCTGGGCGGATGATTTATCGGCACGCGCAGTCTTCCTCCACCCGTAGGCTCGGTCAGCGGGCCGGCACTCGCCGGTGGTTGGATATAGGGCGTTTGCCCGGGTATCAGGTGCGAGGTCCCAGGGCTTCCAGCGCCTGGGTGTACTGCTCCAGGCCGGGCGCCTGACCGGGTGCGGCCCGCAGGACCCGGTTCAGATGTCCGGACAGCACATCCGCCAATCGGTCCAGGACCTGTTCGCGGGACAGGCCGGCGTCGCGCAGCCGCTGGGCGGCCGGCCACAGTTGGGCCGGGGCGTCCAGCCAGAGCTGGTTGGCGAGCACCTCGTGCACCGCGTGCAGACGCCGGGGTACCTTCCGGGCCCGCATCTCCTCCTGGACGATCAGCGCGCGTTCCTCGTCGTCGGCGGGGTCGAGGTCGTCCACCTCGTCCGAGTCCATGTCGCTCGGGACCCAGCGGTGCCCGGGTTCGGGGATGGCGAATCGGCGCCGGTCGATGACGGCCTGCAGGACATCGCCGTCGTGCCCGTTCTGGTCGATGTCGGCGATGTATGCCCGCAGCGGCTGTGGGAACGCTGCCAGGGTTTGCGGTAGTGCGGCTATCCGGCGGCGCAGTGTCCGCAACACCTCCTTGCGGTCCTGCTTGGGCAGGTACTGCTCGGCCACCCAGGTGTAGTAGCCGGTGATCGCGGCGGCCGCCTCGTCCAGCAGGGCATCAGGGAGGAGGAGAGAGTCGGGCAAGGCATCGGTGAAGATCCGGGTGAGGGTGCCCGGTCCGATCCGGCGTGGGTCCCGGCCCAGAATATCCACGGACAGCCGGATGAGCAGCTTGGGGGCCACCCGTGCGGTCGCGGTGGCCTGGGCCGCCCCGGCCGGCGAGGCGAAATACTCGCTCGCCAGCGCATCGCGGGCTGCCTCGTCCCAGATTTCAGCCAGTGGCCGCCTGTCGGGTTCGCAGGTGCCGGGATCGAGTTGCCGACTGCGGGCGACGGCGAAAGCGAGGGGCTCGAAGAACTCTGCGTCTGGTCGGATATCGGGCCGGGCGGGGCTTGCCAGCCCGTGGGCAAGGAAGGCGGTGACGGCATCCTTGAGGGCGTGGTGAGCCGCCGTGTGCGTCAGCGGCAGCAGCTCGCTTCCGTCCCTGCGGGCCGCCTTGGCCAGGTGGTTACGGCATCCCTCGGTGTCGTCGATGGCGGTGATGTCAGTGGCGGCCCCGTGCCAGGAGTGGTCCCGCTCGATGAGGATGCCGTGCAGGCGGTCGCCGTCCCGGTGAACGAAGGTGCACAGGATCTGCTCAAGTTCGCCGTAGCGGTCCATGGTGTGCCAGCAGTCACCGGGCGTGGCCTGCCCGAGCAGGTCGAGCCAGCGTGGCTGCGACCAGGACCGGCCCTGACGCGCGGCAGCAGCGGACATCCGGTCGGCGGCCGAGACGGCGGGCTCGTGAAGCGCTGCCGGCCCGATAGCCGCCAAGCCGTGGAGCATCGCGCACGCCTCGGGCTGCCCGGTCCGCTCCAGCTCATCGACCAGATCCAGCAGCGCCAGTTCCAGGCCTGTCCCGTCAGGGCTTGATTCTTGCAGCAGCCCGAGGTGGCCGCTGATCCACAGTTCCGCTTCGAGAGCATCGGACAGGGCGGCGAAGTCCGGACCCGCGTCACAGAACGCGCGGTAGACCGGCTTCAGCCCCGGCAGCCGCAACCGGGCGGTGCTACCAGAGCGCCGGGACGGCCGTCGGGCGCTGCTGTCGGACTTCTTACGCGGCTTGCTCACTGGACTCACCCGACCATTCTGGGGCATCCGCAGTAAAGCCCCCACCGGCTTCACCGAACACACCCCGTGGCGGCACAACAGGCGGGCCGCTGGAGTCGGAGGAGATGCATGCGAAAGGGGCCACTTGAACAGGCTATGTAACATCTGACTGCGGGGCGTGGCTGCCGCAAGAGGGGGCAAAACCGGCGACTACGGGAACACGGCTCCTGGACACCCGCATCTACTGGGGTTTGCCTGCTCTGGCCGTATTCCGGCTGACTCCCTTCCAGGCCCGGTGACGCCGACTCAGGCCGTCTTGCGGCGTCGCTGGTGGCACACTGCCGGGTATGGCCCCGATCACGATCGATGAAGCGCTGAGCCGGTTCCTGGACGAACAGCGGGAGCGGCTGGCCCCCCGCACCTTCCGTAACTACGACGATGTGATCGGCCTGCTGCGGGACTGCATGAACGGATACGGCCCCAACCTGCTGTCGGGAGCAGACCACGACCGCTGGCGGCGCGCCTATGACGCCGGTGATGAGGACGCATTCTGCACGCAGATGGACGCCTCCTACATCGACAGCATGCTGGAGGAGTTCCTCGGCTACTTCATGATCCGCAAGGTCATGGCCGGGCAGGAACTGCTGCAGGCGTCGGGCACGGTGACCAAGAAGCTGGTCGGCTGGCTCGCCGAACACCGCGTGATCGACCAAGCGGCCGCGGCGAGCGGGACCGAGCGCGCCACCGCCGCCGCCCGCGATCTACCCAAGGCCGAGCGTCTCGCCGACGCTCTCTACCAGCTCACCCTGGACTGCCCAGTCCGCAGCCCGGAAACCGCGCAACGGTGGATCGACGACGGCATCCCGATGCAGATCACCAAGGTCGAGCCCGGGAAGCTGTGGTTCCAGGGCGGCATCGGACCACTCGCCGTCCCCCGCAAGGCCAGCGAACTGGCGCAGACCGGCTGGCGGGTCACGGTGGTGCTGGGCTTCGCCCACAACCGGTGGTGGCTGGTCGAGGTTGGCAACGTCTACCCGTAGCATCCCAAGCCAGAAGGCCAATCGGAATATGTCAAAGAGGTGCCGCAGAGGTTCCGGTCGAGAGCTTCGAGCGGAAGGAGACGGCATCAAAACGGGGGCTCCGCAGCGGAGTCGCCTGCGCCGTCGACGGGCGCTGCAGGCCGCACGGGGCTGGCTGTGGCCCACGGGTCGTCGGGCGCGATCTCACGCGTCGGGACCGGGCGAGTGGTACGGGTGATCGTGACGGTCGCGAACGTCATCGAGGCGCCCACATCGTCGACATCCAGCACCATGCGGGAGCGCTTCTCCCCCTCCGGGGTCTCCCACCGGTCCGTCCGCAGACGGCCCGCCTCCACCCTTCGGCGCCTGGGGCGCGCTCTTGAGGATCTCGATGCCGTCGGCGGTGAAGACCGCGTCGAATGCTTCGGTGTAGCGGCTGTCGCGGTCGCGTAGCAGGTATCAACGGGACCTACCGCACGGCCCCCGGTCGTGCGGTAGGTCCCGGCGTCGTGCGGCCGCTCGGGCGCTGCGGGCACCGGCCGGGACCGTCATCCGATCGGGGTCAGTTGTCGGCGGTACCAGCTTCGATGACCCAGCGGGTGGCCTGGCCCGTGATCGCGGCGATCATGTCGTAGTCCTGGTCGTAGTGCAGGACGGTGACGCGATGGCGTTCGGCCGTGGCGGCGATCAGGAGGTCGGCCATGGACAGGGCGCGGTGAATCCCTTTGGTGACGGCCTGGCGCTGTACGTCCTTGGCCCGGTCCCATACCTCGTCGGGCACCGGGAGGTAGTCGAAACCGGACAGGAACCAGTGCAGGCGCCTGGCCTCAGCATCGTTGCGCGCGGAGTACATCACCTCCATCTCCACCGGACCTGCCACTGCCAGGACGCCGTCCTCGTGGAGGGGGTCGAGCACTTCGGCGACTCGGGGGTGGCGCCAGCGCTGAAGGGCTGAGTTGTCGATCAGGAAGCGCTCGCTCACGCAGCGCCCCGGCCGTGATCTTGCGCCCGGCTGTCGTAAGTGAGGTCTAGCTCGCCGGACTTGATGGCGTCGATGCCCTCCTGCCGCAGTCGGCGCTTGACGGCCTCCTCCATGGCCATCCGAACGGCCTTGGCCTTGGTCTTGACCCCGTACAGGCGCATGGCGTGCTCGACCATTTCGTCATCAAGGTCGATCATGGTACGTGACATCGAAACTCCTCCCACCGACCATCAGCTGCCAAAATGATACCGCATAACCGATGCAAAGTGGTGTCGTTTGGTGTCTGAGGAGGTGATGAGGTTCTCGCCCTCCCCGGCCTGGGCGAGTCGACCCACGGCCTGGTGGCATGGCACGAGCCAGGCCCCAGTCCGAGGCAGCCGAGGGTGTGGCCTTGCTGCCCGAGCAGCCGGGATCGCGCGACGCCGGCACAGGGTGCGGGTGCCACGGCCTGCGCAGCCGCGGGGGTGCCGCTACGCCGACAAGATCCTCGTAGTCGCTGGTTCGAGACGGAGCGCCGCGCGGTAGTCGTTGTCGCCTGCGAGGAGCCGGGCTACCGGAAAGGAGGCATAGTGAGCACGCACGTCGTACAGGACCTGGGCCAGCCGGGGTGACGCGGTGCGACGGAGTAAGCGCTGGTCGCGCGGGCGCGGGCGCGGTGGGGTCGCTGGTGCGTGGGCTCACGGACTTAGCGACCGCGCCTGCGACTTCCGCTGCGACGTAGTACTCAGCACCCGCGCACAGAGGCCGTCCGGACGTGCCTCGTCGGCATGTGTAGCGACAAGGTGAGGCGGGGCCGCCATAGTCGGCGAGCCGACCTCGGCAGTCGTATGACTCAAGTTCGATCTCCCAGACCGAGCTTCCCTTGCGCTATCACGACCGTATCGTTAATGGTCAACTCGCCCCTCGGACACTCGCTATAACGATACGGAAGCGAGGGCCTCGACCTTACGGTCGCGGTCCTCGTCGCGTGTTCGTAACTGATGGTGATGCCCAGGGCTTCGTAGAGTGGGCCCTTCTTGTCGGGGTCGGCGGCTTGGATGCGTTGTGCGATGTCTCCGATTCTCTCAGTGATCGCCCGGATCTGGTCGGGGGCAAGGGGTGATTCCCTTTTCCGGGTGGCGGCGGGCAGCGTGTCGCGTTTCTTCTGTGCCGCTTCCTTGTCGCGTTGTGCTTCGTTGATCCACTGGGTGACGACGGCTGGGTCGGCTCCGGCTTCGAGGGCGGCTTGGTAGCGGGCGAGGCGCCGTTCGCATTCCTTGATTGCTTGGCGGGCTTGCGCCTGCTCCGGACTCTGGGGCTGTGCGGCGCTCGCCGCCATGCTCGCGTGGTTGAGTGCGGTGATGGTGGCGGTGAGCCGGTCCGGTGCGAAGGCCCGTGCGATCCACGAGTCCAGTGCCCGGCACACGACGCGGCAGCGACACCAGCAGAGCGGCGAGGAAGGCTCGGTCTTGCGAGGTGAACTTCACCCGGTCCGTACCGAGCTGCCGCTCAAGGACCATGATCTGGTGGCGCAGGGCGAGGATCTCCGCGTCCTTGTCGCGGTCGCTCATCGGTAGCAACCGCAGCGCGGCGAACGCGTTGGTGATGGTCAGGTAGGCGAGACGAAGCAACACGGGTGCTCATCCTGCCGCAGCACCGAACAAGCCCTTGAGCTGCATGGATGACATTCTCGGCAGGCGCAGTGTCGTCGACGGGGGCGGCCCGGGGCGCGGTAGCCCCGCTGTGCGGTCAGCCGCCCTCCTCGTTGAGGAGCTTGGTGGCGGGCGGCCGGGGCCGGGCACCGTGCCATCGCAGCCTGGCCGCCCAGCACGTTCGTTGACCCGGTATCAGTTGGGTGAGAACACCCGGATCAGGCACTCGTTGATATCGTCGATCGCGAACGGCGCGGTGGGATACGTCCCGTCTTCGTTCTCGGGCAGGGAGTCCTCGATCGGGCTGTCGCCGTGCCCTGCCGTGCACACCGGGTGTGCGGTGCCGGGTCCGCCGGCGAGGGTCTTCTGGTAGGTGATCTCGTGGCGCCAGTAGTCGCCGAGGTCGTAGGTGTAGCCCATGATGCTGCCTTCTCGGGGGAACGCGTCGCCGACGAGGACGGTGGGCGAGTCGGCGGCGGCCAGGGCGCACCAGTGGGGGGGGGATGTGCGGGGGGGGGGTGCGTTGGAGAGGTGGAGGTGG
>NZ_JBSFJX010000103.1:0-28837 GCF_053598275.1 Streptomyces sp. NPDC001156
GCGAGCCGCCCAATCACCAGCCACCGACATGATCCTGGCGCCCTCCACAGCGAACCGACACGCTCAGGAAGACCCGCTTAACACCAGTCACCTAGTGCCCTACCGCCAGATCCGCGAGCGCGGCTTCGACGTCCGCGACGACGGCACGCCGCTGCTGGCCCTGCTGCCCGATGAGTCCTACGAGGTCCCGCTCGGCCGGGCCCTGGACCAGCTCCCCGGACACCGGGTCCGGGTCGAGGACGGCGGCTTCGACGTCACCGACGAGGAGTACGCCGGGATCGTCGGCCGGGTGCTCGCCGAGGAGATCGGGCGGGGCGAGGGCGCGAACTTCGTGATCCGGCGGACCTACCAGGGCCGGATCCCGGGGTTCGGCCGGGCCGACGCGCTCGCGCTGTTCCGGCGGCTGCTGGTGGGCGAGCGGGGCGCGTACTGGACCTTCGTCGTGCACACCGGCGAGCGCACGCTGGTGGGGGCCAGCCCCGAGGTGCATGTGCGCATGTCCGGCGGGACCGTCGTGATGAACCCGATCAGCGGGACGTACCGCTACCCGGCCGGCGGCCCGACACCCGAGGACCTGCTCGCCTTCCTCGCCGACGGCAAGGAGATCGAGGAGCTGTCGATGGTGGTCGACGAGGAACTGAAGATGATGTGTACGGTCGGCGACATGGGCGGGGTCGTCGTCGGGCCGCGACTGAAGGAGATGGCCCATCTGGCCCACACCGAGTACGAGTTGCGCGGGAAGTCCTCGCTCGATGTGCGCGAGGTGCTGAAGGAGACCATGTTCGCGGCGACCGTCACCGGCTCGCCCGTGCAGAACGCCTGCCGGGTGATCGAGCGGCACGAAGTCGGCGGCCGCGGCTACTACGCGGGCGCGCTCGCGCTGCTCGGGCGCTCCTCGGGCGGTGGGCCGGAAGGATCCGCGAGCCCCCAGACCCTGGACTCCCCCATCCTCATCCGGACCGCCGACATCGACGCGGACGGACGGCTGCGGGTGCCCGTCGGCGCCACCCTCGTGCGCGGCTCGGACCCGGAGGGCGAGGTCGCGGAGACGCACGCGAAGGCGGCCGGGGTGCTGGCGGCGCTGGGCGTGCGGCCGGCGCGGCCGCGCGAGGAGCAGGCCCGGCCGAGGCTGGCGGACGACCCGCGGGTCCAGGCGGCGCTCGACGGGCGCCGGGGCCGGCTCGCGCCGTTCTGGCTGCGGATGCAGGAGCGGCCCGCGGATCCGACGGGGCACGCCTTCGTGGTCGACGGCGAGGACACGTTCACGGCGATGCTCGCGCACGTCCTCAAGTCGTCGGGGCTGGAGGTCACCGTTCGCCGGTACGACGAGCCCGGGGTTCGGGAGGCGGTTCTCGCGCACGAGGGACCGCTGGTCCTCGGGCCTGGGCCCGGCGACCCGTCGGACCTCCACGACCCCAAGATGCGGTTCCTGCGGGGCCTGGCCGCCGAGGCCGTGCGGACGCACCCGCACGGAGTCCTCGGCGTCTGCCTCGGTCATGAGCTGATCGCGGCCGAGCTTGGCCTGGACATCGTGCGCAAGGAGGTTCCGTACCAGGGCGCCCAGACCGAGATCGACCTCTTCGGGCGCCGGGAGACCGTCGGCTTCTACAACAGCTTCGTGGCGCGTTGCGACGACGAGGCGGCGGCCGAGCTGGCCGCGCACGCCATCGAGGTCAGCCGCAGCGACCGCGGCGAGGTGCACGCCCTGCGCGGGCCCGGGTTCGCGGGAGTCCAGTTCCACCCGGAGTCGGTGCTGTCGGTGGGCGGCACCGCCATCGTCCGGGAGTTGCTGGGTCAGCCGGCCGCCGTGGGCACGAGTACGTTCTCGGAGCGGCGCCCGGCCAGGTAGTCGAGGACGTTGCGCACCGTGACGTCGACGATCTGACCGACCGCGTCCTCGGTGTAGTAGGCCTGGTGCGAGGTGACCAGGACGTTCGGGAAGGTGACGAGGCGGGCCAGGGTGTCGTCCTCGACGGGCTCCAGGGACTTGTCGAGGAAGAACAGGCCCGCCTCCGCCTCGTACACGTCGAGGCCCACTCCCGTGAAGCGGCCCGCGCGCAGTTCGGTGACCAGGGCCTGGGTGTCGACGAGCCCGCCCCGGCTGGAGTTCACGAGGATGGCGTCGTCCTTCATGGTCTTCAGGGCCGCCGCGTCGATGAGGTGGGTGGTCTGCGGCATCAGCGGTACGTGCAGGCTGACCAGGTCGGATTCGGCGAGCAGCTCCTCCTTGGAGACGTACGTCATGCCGAGGGCGGCGCAGGCCGGGTTCTCGGCGATGTCCCAGCCGAGGAGCCGCATGCCGAAGCCGTGGGCGATCCGGGTGAACGCCTCACCGATCTTGCCGGTGCCGAGCACACCGGCCGTGCGCCCGTGCATGTCCCGGCCCATCAGGCCCTCGAGGCGGAAGTCGAAGTCACGGGTCCGGTTGCCGGCGCGGACGATGCGCCGGTTGACGGCCATGCCGAGCGTCCAGGCGAACTCGGCGACGGAGTAGGGCGAGTAGGAGGAGACCCGGGCGACCGTGATGCCGAGGCGTTCGGCGACCGGGAGGTCGACGTTGTTGAAGCCGGTGGAGCGCTGGGCGATCATCCGGGTGCCGCCGGCCGCGAGGGTTTCGAGGACGCCTCCGCCGAGTTCGCAGTTGACGCTGCTGCACACGATCTCGTGACCGACGGCGATGGGAGCCGTGTCCTCGTTGAGGAACACGTCAAGACAGCGGAGGTCGGAGTGCCCCTCGAACGCCTTCTCGAGCAGGGGCTTCTCGTCCGCCTGCACACCGAACGCGAGGATCTCCACGGGGCCCTCCGGGGTCTGGCCGGTATCGCCTGATACCGCCGAATATACGGGGATGCGGGTGCGCGTACGGCGGGCGCCCCGGAGGGATGCTGCTGGGGGACGGCGGGCAGGCCGCGGACGTCAGCCGAAGAAGACCCCGACCTCCTCGTACAGCTTCGGGTCGACCGTCTTCAGCTTGGCCGTGGCCTCGGAGATCGGCACCCGGACGATGTCCGTGCCGCGCAGGGCGACCATCTTGCCGAAGTCGCCGTCGCGGACCGCCTCGATGGCGTGCAGACCGAAGCGGGTGGCGAGCCAGCGGTCGAAGGCACTGGGTGTACCGCCGCGCTGGACGTGCCCGAGCACGGTCGTACGGGCCTCCTTGCCGGTGCGCCGCTCGATCTCCTTCGCCAGCCACTCGCCGACGCCCGACAGCCGGACGTGCCCGAACGAGTCCAGGGACCCGTCCTTGAGCACCACGTCGCCGTCCTTCGGCATCGCACCCTCGGCCACCACCACGATCGGCGCGTACGAGGCCTTGAAGCGGGACGTCACCCAGGCGCAGACCTGGTCGACGTCGAAGCGCTGCTCGGGGATGAGGATGACATTGGCCCCGCCGGCCAGCCCCGAGTGGAGGGCGATCCAGCCCGCGTGACGGCCCATCACCTCGACCACGAGCACCCGCATGTGGGACTCCGCCGTCGTGTGCAGGCGGTCGATCGCCTCGGTCGCGATGTTGACGGCGGTGTCGAAACCGAAGGTGTAGTCCGTGGCGGACAGGTCGTTGTCGATGGTCTTCGGTACGCCGACGACATGGACCCCGTACTCGTCGGCCAGACGCGCCGCGACGCCCAGGGTGTCCTCGCCGCCGATCGCGATGAGCGCGTCGACCTCCTCCTTGGCGAGGTTCTCCTTGATACGCCGGATTCCGTTCTCCTGCTTGAGCGGATTGGTGCGCGAGGAGCCGAGAATCGTCCCGCCACGGGGCAGGATGCCGCGCACCGCCGGGATGTCCAGCCGTACGGTGTCGCCTTCGAGGGGGCCCCGCCAGCCGTCCCGGAAGCCGACGAAGTCGTAGCCGTACTCCTGCACGCCCTTGCGCACGACGCCCCGGATGACGGCGTTGAGCCCGGGGCAGTCGCCGCCTCCGGTCAGTACTCCGACCCGCATGGAAATGTCCCTTCGCCGCGGTTGCCTGATGCGGGTCACGCTAATGGTGACGCACGTCACTTCGGCATGGCGCGGCCGGTCAATTCCGGTGAAATGTCAGCTAGTTGATCACCGTGAATCCACTCGAAAGTGGTATGCCACTTCAATGGTTCACTCGGCGTCGAGCCCCTGCTCGATCGCGTACCGCACCAGTTCCACCCTGTTGTGCAGCTGGAGCTTGCCCAGGGTGTTCTGGACGTGGTTCTGCACGGTGCGGTGTGAGATGACCAGGCGCTCGGCGATCTGCTTGTAGCCCAATCCCTTGGCGACCAGCCGGAGCACCTCGGTCTCCCGGTCGGTCAGCCGCGGCGCCTTCGGTTCGTCGGCGCCGGTGGCGGGGGCGGGCTCCGAGGCGAGGCGGCGGTACTCGCCGAGGACCAGACCCGCGAGGCCCGGGGTGAACACCGGGTCGCCGACCGCGGTGCGGCGCACCGCGTCGATCAGCTCCTCCGTGGACGCCGACTTCAGCAGATAGCCCGTCGCACCCGACTTCACCGCCTCCAGCACGTCCGCGTGCTCGCCGCTCGCCGACAGCACGAGAACCCGCAGCGCCGGGTCGGCGCGGACGAGCTCCTTGCAGACCTGCACGCCCGGCTTCACCGGCAGGTTCAGGTCCAGGACGAGCACATCGGGCGCGGCCGCCCGGGCGCGGCGCACCGCCTGGTCGCCGTCGCCCGCCGTGGCGACCACATCGAAGCCGGACTCGGCCAGGTCGCGCGCGACGGCGTCCCGCCACATGGGATGGTCGTCGACCACCATGACCTTGATCGGGTCCCGCCGTTCGCCGGCCGTGTCCGTCGTCATCGCCCCGCCGCCTGTCGCACGGCGCCGGCCGGACCGGGGAGCGCCGCCGCTCCGTACGGCGCCGTCGCGTCTCCTGCGGAACGCGGGCCGGGCGGCCGGCCGTCGGACATCGCCTCCCGGACCGGTCCCCGGCCCGGCTGCGCTCCCGTCATCGCTGCTCCGCCTTCCCCCCTGACCCCTGCGGGTCCTTCACGGCCTTCGGTACCTTCAGTTCCACTTCCGTGCCCTGGCCCGGGACCGAGATCACCTCGGCCGTGCCGCCGATGTCGCGCAGCCGGCCGCGGATCGACTGGGCGACCCCCAGCCGCCCCTCTCCCTCCGCCTCGGCGAGCCGCCCCTCCGGGATTCCGGGTCCGTCGTCCCGTACGGTCACCACGATCCCGTCCGGCTCGTCCTCGACCAGGATCCAGGCGTGCGCCCCGTCCCTCGCGTGCCTGCGGACATTGTCCAGGGCGGCACCGACGGCGGCGGTCAGTTCATGGGCGGCGGCGCGGGGAAGCGGTACCGGCACGCCGGGTCCGGAGAGGGTCACCCGGGCACCGGCGTGCGGGGCGAGCAGCGAGAGCAGGTCGACGGGGCCCTCCTCGGCGGCCGGCTCCTCGACCGCACGGACGACCGCGCCCAGCGTCGCGTCCTCCGACACGCGGGAGACCGGCACGAGTCCCGTGGAGACCAGGGTGCGCAGCGCGACCTCCTGCTCACCGGCCAGCCGGCCCAGCTCGGCGGCCCCACCGCCGAGCGCGGAGCCGCGCCGCTGCACCATGGCGAGCACCTGGAGCACGCCGTCGTGGATGTCCCGGGCCAGCCGCTCCCGCTCGCGGGTCGCGGCCTCGATCTCCAGGGCCCGGGCGAGGGTGCGCTCGGAGGCACGGGCGACCTCGACGACGTATCCGATCCCGATGGAGGCGACCCAGACGAGGACCACGTTGTGGACGGTGTCGCGGGCCGGGGCACCGCGCTCGATCAGGTTCGCCGCGGCGACCGGTGTGGAGGCGAGGCCCGCCCAGCGCCAGCCGCCCTTGATCGCGTACGCCAGGACGGATCCGGCGGTCCAGATCGAGGGCAGGGTGGGGCCGCCCGCGACGATCCGCTCGTGCGTCGCGGCGAGCGGCGTCAGGAGGATGCCGGTGAGCGCGATGGCGAGGTCGGCGGCGAGGAACCGCTTGGTGCAGCTCGCCGCGTTCGCGACCCTGGGGAGCGTGGCGAGTGTCCACACGCAGAGCACGACGTAGTACGCGATCGCCAGCCAGGGCCGGGCGAACGCACTGTAGGCGGTCGCGAAGAGCCCGACCGCATAGACCATCGTCAGGACTCGGTACGCCGTGAGCGCGCGCCACAGCGGCTGCTCGACCGACATACTGATGACCCGCTCGCGCTTGGCCACGTCCCCCACCCCCGAGCCGTACGGACGGCGTTATGAGCCCGCCGGTTCCTTCCCGGCCGCCTTCTCCGCGTCCTTCTGCGCCTGTTCGGATTCCTTGTGCGCCTGCTTCTCCGCCTTCGCCGCCTCCGCGATCTGCCGCTTGGCGGCGGTCGCGTACATGTCGACGTACTCCTGGCCGGAGAGCTTCATGATCTCGTACATGACCTCGTCGGTCACCGCGCGCAGGACGAAACGGTCCTGCTCCATGCCCTGGTAGCGGCGGAAGTCGAGCGGCTTGCCGATACGGATGCCCGGGCGCATCAGCTTGGGCATGACCTTCCCCGGCGGCTGGATCTTCTCCGTGCCGATCATGGCGACCGGGAGGACGGGCGCGCCGGTGGCGAGCGCCACGCGCGCCAGGCCGCCGGGCTTGCCCCGGTAGAGACGGCCGTCGGGCGAGCGCGTGCCCTCCGGATAGATACCGAACAGTTCGCCGCGCTCCAGCACCTCGATACCGCTCTTGATGGCGGCCTCGCCCGCGCCGCGCGCGCCGGAGCGGTCGACGGGCAGCTGTCCGACGCCCTTGAAGAAGGCGGCGGTCAGGCGGCCCTTCAGCCCGGGCGTGGTGAAGTACTCGGCCTTGGCGATGAAGGTGACCTTGCGGTCGAGCACCGCGGGCAGGAAGAACGAGTCCGAGAAGGACAGGTGATTGCTCGCGAGGATCGCGGGGCCCTCGGCGGGAACGTTCTCGAGGCCTTCCACCCAGGGCCGGAAGGCGAGCTTCAGCGGCCCCCCGATGGCTACCTTCATCGCGCCGTACAACAACCGAGTGCCTCCTGTGTCTGTCGAACAGACCATAACGCGCCCGGTCGGCAAAGAGGCCGACGGCCCTGGTCGGTGTCAGTGCCGTCGCGTACGGTGAAGTACCTGCAATCGACGTGCCCAGCCCCTTTACATGAACAGGAGACCGACGTGCCGGTCCTCCCTGGAGCCGAGCCGTACCGCCATGACGGCGGGGAGGTCGGCGTCCTCTTCTGCCACGGCTTCACCGGTTCCCCGCAGTCGCTGCGCCCGTGGGCCGAGTATCTCGCCGAGCGCGGCCTCTCCGTGTCGGTGCCGCTGCTGCCCGGGCACGGCACGCGCTGGGAGGACATGCAGCTCACCGGCTGGCCGGACTGGTACGCGGAGGTGGACCGCGAGCTGCGGGCCCTGCGCGAGCGCTGTGCTCAGGTCTTCGTGGCCGGTCTGTCCATGGGCGGCGCCCTCGCCCTGCGCCTCGCCGCCAAGTACGGGGACGCCATCAGCGGCGTCGCCGTGGTCAACCCGGCGAACAAGGTCCACGGTCTGACGGCGTACGCGCTGCCGGTGGCCCGCCACCTCGTGCGGTCGACGCCGGGCATCGCCAGCGACATCGCCAAGGAAGGCAGCGAGGAGCTGGGATACGACAGGGTGCCCCTGCACGCCGCGTACTCCCTGCGGAACTTCTTCCGTATCGTCGACGGAGAGCTCCCTCAGGTCACCCAGCCGCTGCTGCTTCTGCACAGCCCGCAGGACCATGTGGTCCCGCCGGCCGACTCGGCGCGGATCCTGAGCCGGGTCTCCTCCACGGACGTGCGGGAGATCCTGCTGGAACAGAGCTACCACGTGGCGACGTTGGACAACGACGCGGACCGGATCTTCGAGGAGACCCACGCGTTCATCGGCCGGCTCGCGCCCAGTCTCGGCAAGGAAGGGACGGCCGCAGGTGGCTGAGCACGACTCCGACCGCGAGGACCGCGAGCCGGACGAGAAGGGTGTGCCCTTCGACGAGGAGGCCGCCTGGGCGGCGATCGTCGCGGGGTACGGCGAGGAGCCGGCGGACCCGCCGGGCAGCAAGCCGTACAAGCCGGTCGAGGACCTGGCGCTGCCCGACTGGGAGCCCGACGGCGCCAGGAACGACGACGAGCCCAAGGAGAAGCCGGCCAAGCCGCTCGGCAGCTCGATCTCCTTCGCACCGGGCGTCGGCCCGCGCGACTACACCCCGCCCGAGCCCTCCGAGGACGACTTCGATGAGGACGACGAGGACGACGAGGGCCATTTCGTCCCGCCGGAGCCGCCGCCGCTGCCCACGGCCGACACGACGGCGAAGTTCGCCTGGCTCGGGGTGATCGGCGGCCCGGTCGTGCTCCTGCTGGCGGTGCTGCTCGGCTGGGACATGACGTGGTGGCTCACCACGGTCGGCGTCGGCGGCTTCCTCGGCGGCTTCGCGACCCTGGTGGTGCGGATGAAGACGGGCGACGAGGAGGACGACGACCCGGGGCGGGGCGCGGTCGTCTGACCGGCCTACGACGCGGGAACCCTGAGGGCGGCCAGGACCGGGAAGTGGTCCGTGGCCGCCCTCAGGTCCGTCTGTGTCACCCCCGGGTGGCCGAGCGGGACACCGCAGCCGAGGACCTCGACGCCGTCCGAGGCGAAGATCGCGTCGATGCGCTGATAGGGGTCGCCGGGTGTCCAGGTGTACTCGTCGCCCCACGGGGCTGTGGCCCAGCCGTCCTGGAGGTCCGTCGCCAGGCGCTTGAAGGTGGGCCCGTCCGGGCGCTCGTTGAGGTCGCCGCCCGCGATCACGTGCTCGACGCCCAGCCCGGCCAGCCGGTCGAGCAGCATGCCGCCCTGGGCGTACCGCTCCTCGCGCTCCAGGCTGAGGTGGAAGCTGACGACGCCGAGGCGGGCGCCGCCGAACCGCACGACGGCGGTCGAGAAGCCCCTCCGGTGCAGTCCGGGGGTGAGGGGCAGCAGCACGTCCTCGGTGCGCTCGACCGTGGCGCGCAGCGAGCAGAGAATCGCCGGTCCGGCCGCGGTGCCGCCGCCGGAGAGGACCACCAGGCCGGAGGCCGCGGCGAGCCGGGCGAGTTTCTTGCGCCAGCGGAAGAAACGCGGAGCCTCCTGGACAAGCACCAGGTCGGGCGCGCAGGCGCTGATCACCCGGGCGAGCGCGTCGGTGTCGTCACGCATCGAGCGGATGTTGTAGCCGAGAACCCTCAGGACGGCAGAACCGTCGGGTTCGGTTTGGGAGTTGGGCAGCAGCGGGGTCGAGGACGCCATGCCGATCAACATACGCCCAACCGCCGGCCGCATACCGAGGGGTATTGGCGAGTGAGCCGAGGTGCGCGACGGTGTCGAGAGCCCTTGGGCCCCTCCCACACAAGCGAAGGGGAACGTGGGGGAACGCGGAGACCCGAAGGCTCAGCGCGCTCGGGCTCTCGACACCGGCTGCGCCCCGGAGACCGACCGAGGCGCGAAAACAAGGGGGGTGACCGCTACATGATCGGGTCGGGCTCCCGGGCCAGGTCCGCGGCGCCCACCAGGCCCGCCTCGTTGCCCAGCTGGGCCGCGATCACCTGGGCGACCGGCCGCCAGTTGCCGCCGACCAGCCAGCGCTTGTACGACTTACGGATCGGGTCGAGGACCAGCTCGCCTTCGTCGGAGAGGCCGCCGCCCACGATGAACGCGGAGGGGTCGAACAGGGAGGCCAGGTCGGCGAGGCCGGCGCCGGCCCAGCGGGCCAGCTCGCGGTAGGAGTCCACGGCCACCGGGTCGCCCTGACGGGCGGCCATCGAGATGTGCTTGCCCTCTATGCCGTCGGGGGTGCCGTCCCCGAGCGACAGCAGCAGTTCGGCGTTCTCGGGGGTGGCGTTGGCACGCTGCTTCGCGTACCGGACGAGGGCGCGGCCGGAGGCGTACTGCTCCCAGCAGCCCTGCGAGCCGCAGCCGCACAGCAGGCCGTCCGGGACCATCCGGATGTGGCCGAACTCGGCGGCCACGCCGAAGTGGCCGCGGCGGAGCTTGTTGCCGATGATGATGCCGCCGCCGAGGCCGGTGCCCAGCGTGATGCAGATGACGTTGCGATGGCCCTTGCCCGCGCCGAACTTGTACTCGCCCCACGCGGCCGCGTTCGCGTCGTTCTCGACGACCACCGGGAGGCCCACGCGGGCCTCGACCTTCTGCTTCAGCGGCTCCTGCCGCCAGTCGATGTTCGGCGCGAAGTAGACCATGGAGCGCTGGCGGTTGACGTATCCGGCGGCGCCGATCCCGACGCCGACGATCTCATGTCCGGCACGGGCGCCCTCGACGGCAGCGGCAATCGCGTCCACGATGCCGTCGGGCGTGCCCGGGGTCGGCACCTTGTGGGTCGAGAGGATGTTGCCTTCCTCGTCGACCACACCGGCCGCGATCTTCGTGCCGCCGATGTCGACGCCGATGGTGAGTCCCATGAATCCCTCAGTTTCGGTCGAGCCCCGCTACGGCCCACCGTACCCGAGGGGGCTGAGGGGCGGCGGATCGCTCCTGGCAGCAGGGGCCTTCGGCCCCGTTCCCGTCGGGACTAGTCCAGGTCGATGCGCTCCCCCGGACCTTGGTCGTCGCCCGGCCCGCGGGGGTCGAAGTCCTCGGAGGTGCCGCCGGTCCATCGCCTCTCGTGGCCCTCGACGGCCGAGCGGTAGGCGGCGAGCAGCTCCGAGCCGGCCGCGGCGAGGTGGTCGAAGACCGCAGGGTTGCGTTCTATGACGGGTTCCACGGCGGCCTTGGCCTGCTGCACCACCTGCTGCACCACCTGCTGGGCCGCTCCCGAGGCCGCGGCGCCGAACAGCGGCGTCTGCAGCCCGGACAACTTCTCCGCGACGGCGTCGACGAGCTTGCGCAGCTCCTCGGCGGCCGAGCCGGGCGGCGTGCCGTACCGGGCACGGCGGCGGGCCTTCTCCGCGGCGAGGTCCTCGGCGCACGCCGTCGCCCAGGCGTCGGCATCGGTCGCGGCTTCCCGCTGCGCACCGGCAGGGGGGACGACCGTCTCGTCGGCGGCCCCCTGGTGAGCGGCGTCGGACGTGGGGCGCTCTTCGCTCATGGCGGACTCCTGACTGCGGTTCGTACTCCCGACGTTACCCGAACGGCGGTACCCGTCTCACCGTGTACCGGCCCGCTTTCCGGCGCCCCGGACCGGGGGCAGGTCAGCCGAGGCGCGGCCACAGCTCCGGGTCGGGAACGAAGCGGATCCGCAGCTCGCCCTCGCGCAGGGCCGCCCCGGCCACCGTGCAGCGGCGCAGGGCGGAGGGAAGCGGAACGATCCGGCGGAAGGGTCCGGCGGACACCACGAGTTCGTCGCCGCGGCGGACAAGATCCAGTTCATCCCGTATGGCGCCCGGCAGCGGGATGTGCCACACCAGCACTCCGTCCTCGGCGAGCCGGTCCGCCACCGGCCACTCGACCGGGGCGGGTGCCTCGTTGACGGCGGGCACGGCCAGGTCGGCGAGGTCGTCGGCGCCGCGCGGGTCGCGGCCGAGATGCGGAACGCCGTGAACGCTCTGGACGCCGTACGTCCCCTGCCACTCCTCCAGGGCCTTGCGCTGCTGGGCGACGGCACCCGCGAGCCAGGCGTCGTGTCCGGTGTCGGGCAGGACCCGGTTCGCGATCAGCAGTTCGGGGCGCAGGGCGCGCAGGGCGAGACCGGTGACCGCGGCACGGAGAGTGTCGGCGCCGGCCGGCCCCGGCTCGGCAACCAGCCGCACGCTGGTGGCGCGGTCGGCGACGACCGCCTCCACGGCGGCCAGCTCCACGTCCCAGCGGGCGGCCGCCTCGTACAGCCACTCGGCGGGCATCGGGACACCCGCGAGACGGCCGAGGACGGGGCGCAGTGCACGGGCGGCCTGCCGCTCCGGCGGGAGCACACGGCGCAGATAGCGGCGGAGCTCCTCGGGGAGGGCGAGCAGGACGAGGCCCTGCGCTACGGGGGGCAGGTCGACGACGAGGAGGTCGTACACCTCGGAGAGGGCGGCGTCGCGCAGGGCGCGCAGGAGGGCGAGTTCCTCGGCGCCGGGCAGCGGGGTAACCTCCTCGGCGTCCAGCCGGGCGGCACCGAGGAGGTCGAGCACTCCGGCCGCGCGGTCCTGGAAGGCGAGGAGGTCGTCCCGGAAGCGGGCGGCGGCGTCGGGACGCCAGGCGCTGAGGCCGGGGGCGGCTTCGACGGGGGTGGCGCCGGTCGGGACGCCGAGTACGGCACCGAGGGTGTCTGTGCGGTCCGCGCTGAGGACGAGGGTGCGAGTGCCCTTGCGGGCGGCGTCCAGCGCGGTGGCCGCGGCGACGGTGGTCCGGCCGGAACCGCCGGAGCCGGTGATCAGGATGGTGCGCATGAGCGTGAACGGTACCGGGGCCCGGCCGACGGGTCGGGCAGGGACATCGGCGAGCCTCGAGTCACGGGGCGGCCGGGGTCACGCGGACGGCTACTTGACGTCCCCGGTCTCCACCCGCTTCTTCAGCCCCGCAAGTGCCCGGTCGATGATGACCTTCTCCGCCTTGCGCTTGATCATGCCGAGCATCGGGATCTTGACGTCCACGGTGAGCTGGTACGTCACCTCGGTGCCGCCCGGGCCCGCCGGCTTCAGAAGGTACGAGCCGTCCAGGGAGCGCAGCATCTGGGACTTGACCAGGGTCCAGGAGACCTCGCTCTCGCCCGTCCACGTGTAGGCGAGCGTCTGGTCGTCCTTGATCGCGCCCGCGTCCATCACCAGGCGTACCTGCTCGGCACGGCCCTGCGCGTCCGTCGCGAGGACCTCGGCCTCCTTCACCTCACCCGTCCAGTCCGGGTAGCGCGCGAAGTCGGCGATCACCCGCATGACGTCGGCCGCGGCCGCCTCGATCGTGATGCTCGAGCTGGTGTGTTCGGCCATCGCCGTGGCTCCTCCAGATGCGGTCCGGTGAGGGAGGGTGGTGTGCACGTGCGCACGTGTGTGCAGCGTGAAGGCTACCGCGCACGCGCCGCGCCGCTACCACCCCACCTGCCCTCGGGCCACCGGCCCGTCGCCCCGGAGCGGACGCCACCCGCGCGCCCCTCACCACTCCAGCGCCCAGGGCCTCCCGCTGCCGGCGAAATGCCCGACGTTCACGCACTCCGTCCTCCCGATCCGCATCCGCTGCACCAGCGGCTGGTGGACATGGCCGAAGAGCGAGTAGCGCGGGCGCGTGCGGCGGATGGCGTCCAGCAGGGCGCGGCTGCCGCGTTCGAAGCGGCGCGCCACCGTGTCGTACACCAGCTCGGGAACCTCCGGCGGAATATGGGTGCACAGCACGTCCACCTCGCCGAGCGCCTCGATCTTCGCCGCGTACTCCTCGTCACCGATCTCGTACGGGGTCCGCATGGGGGTGCGCAGGCCCCCGCCGACGAAGCCGAAGGTCCAGCCTCCGATCTCCACCCGCTCACCGTCCAGGACGGTCGTACCCGGCTGGGCGTACTCGGACCAGAGAGGCGGTATGTCGACATTGCCGTAGGTGGCGTACGTCGGCGTCGGGAACGCCGCGAACAACTCGGTGTACTGCCTGCGGACCGCCTTCTCGATGACCGCGGCGCGGTCCGTGATACCGGCCCACAGGTGCGCACCGAAGGCCCGGGCCTCCGCGAAACGGCGGGCGGTGCGCAGTTCGACGATGCGGTCGGCGTTCTCCACGCCGAACAGATCGGGGAAGATGCCGCGCGAGTGGTCGGCGTAGTCGAGGAAGAGGACCAGGTCACCCAGGCAGATCAGCGCGTCCGCCCCGTCGCCGGCTCGCGCCAGGTCACGCGCGTTGCCGTGCACGTCGCTCACCACGTGAACGCGCGTCCTTCGGTTACCGCCCGGTGTGGGTGCCATGGCGATCAAGGGTAAAGGTGTGCGGCAAACGTGAACAGTGGCGGCCGGACCTGCGATTACTGGCCAGTCAAGAAGCGCGTGGACTACTGTGCGCGAAGGAACGCCAATCCGTGTGACGCACGGAACATCTCGTCGGGCCCCCCTGTCGGAGAGGCCATACCGACGGGTAACGTCCGGGCAGTCCAGTCGTGCTCAGGGTTTCAACCATCCTGGGGAGAACCCTGCGCACCTGACCGAGCCTTGGACCGCACCGTCGCAGCACACACCGTCGTGGCGTCGGCGCCCTATGAGGAGCAGCAGTCTTGCGCGAGTTCAGCCTTCCGGCTTTGTACGAGGTCCCTGCGGACGGCAATCTGACCGACATCGTCCGTAGAAACGCCGCGCAGCATCCCGACGTCGCCGTCATCGCCCGCAAGGTGGCCGGTGCCTGGCAGGACGTCACCGCAACCGTCTTCCTCGCCGAGGTGCGCGCCGCGGCGAAGGGGCTCATCGCCTCCGGTGTGCAGCCGGGCGACCGGGTGGGTCTGATGTCGAGGACCCGCTACGAGTGGACGCTGCTCGACTTCGCCATCTGGAGCGCCGGCGCGATCACCGTGCCGGTCTACGAGACCAGCTCTCCGGAGCAGGTGGAGTGGATCCTGAGCGACTCGGGCGCCACCGCCTGCGTGGTCGAGCTGGACGCGCACGCCGCGGCCGTCGAGGCCGTGCGCGACCGGCTGCCCGCACTCAAGCACGTCTGGCAGATCGAGCCCGGAGGCGTCGAGGAACTGGGGCGCGCCGGGAAGGACGTCAGCGACGCCACGGTCGACGAGCGCAGCTCGCTCGCCAAGGCCGACGACCCGGCGACCATCGTCTACACCAGCGGCACCACCGGGCGCCCCAAGGGTTGTGTGCTCACCCACCGCAACTTCTTCGCCGAGTGCGGCAACATCGTCGAGCGGCTGCGCCCCCTCTTCCGCACCGGCGAGTGCTCCGTGCTCCTCTTCCTGCCGCTCGCGCACGTCTTCGGACGTCTGGTGCAGATCGCGCCCATGATGGCGCCCATCAAGCTGGGCAACGCCCCGGACATCAAGCACCTCACCGACGAACTCGCGGCCTTCCGGCCGACGTTGATCCTCGGTGTGCCGCGCGTCTTCGAGAAGGTCTACAACTCGGCGCGCGCCAAGGCGCAGGCGGACGGCAAGGGCAAGATCTTCGACAAGGCCGCGGACACCGCCATCGCCTACAGCAAGGCCCTGGACACCCCGTCGGGCCCGTCCTTCGGTCTGAAGATCAAGCACAAGACGTTCGACAAGCTCGTCTACAGCAAGCTGCGCGCGGTGCTCGGCGGCCGCGGCGAGTACGCCATCTCCGGCGGCGCCCCGCTCGGCGAACGCCTCGGCCACTTCTTCCGCGGGATGGGCTTCACGGTCCTGGAGGGCTACGGCCTGACCGAGACCTGTGCCGCGACGGCGTTCAACCCCTGGGACCGGCAGAAGATCGGCACGGTCGGCCAGCCGCTGCCGGGCTCCGTCATCCGCATCGCGGACGACGGCGAGGTGCTGCTGCACGGCGAGCACGTGTTCAGGGAGTACTGGAACAACGAGACCGCCACCGCGGAGGCGCTGGCCGACGGCTGGTTCCACACGGGCGACATAGGCACCCTCGACGAGGACGGCTACCTCCGGATCACCGGCCGCAAGAAGGAGATCATCGTCACCGCTGGCGGCAAGAACGTGGCCCCGGCCGTGATCGAGGACCGCATCAGGGCGCACGCACTGGTCGCGGAGTGCATGGTGGTGGGCGACGGGCGGCCCTTCGTGGGCGCGCTGATCACCATCGACGAGGAGTTCCTGGGCCGCTGGGCCGCCGAGCACGGCAAGCCGGCGGGCTCCACCGCGGCGTCGCTGCGTGACGACCGGGATCTGCTCGCGGCGATCCAGGACGCGGTCGACGACGGCAACGCCGCGGTGTCGAAGGCGGAATCGGTGCGGAAGTTCCGCATTCTCCCCTCCCAGTTCACCGAGGAGTCGGGCCACCTCACGCCGTCCCTGAAGCTCAAGCGCAACGTGGTGGCCAAGGACTACGCGGACGAGATCGAGGCCATCTACCGGAAGTAGGGGGGCCTACGCCCTCACGTCATGACGCGGTGTCCTCGGCGAGGACCCGCGTCATGGTGCGTTCGGCGAGCGCGGTGATGGTGAGGAAGGGGTTGACGCCGATGGACCCGGGCACGAGGGAGCCGTCGGTGACGTACAGCTTGGAGTACCCCTTCACCCGGCCGTAGTCGTCGGTCGCCCGGCCGAGGACGCAGCCGCCGAGCGGGTGGTACGTGAAGTCGTCGGCGAAGACCCTGCTGCCCGTGCCGAAGAGGTCGTACCGGTAGATGGTGGCGTTGGCGTAGTTGATCCGGTCGAACAGTTTCTTCGCCATGCTCACGGAGACGGCGCTCTGCGCGGCGGTCCAGCCGAGTTTCGCGGCATCCGTTGCCGGGTCGTAGGTGAACGACGCCCGCTGCGGGTTCTTGGTGATCGCGAGGTAGAGGCTCACCCAGTGCTCGAGACCGGTGGGCAGCGGGGCGATCTCGGCGAAGACGGGGTTGTCGGTGTTGGCCCAGTCGTCGATGCCCATGACGGGGATGGTGGACTCGTTGGCGCCGACCGTGTCCCAGAGGTGGTTGGCGCGGCCGAGCATCACATTGCCGTTCGTCCCCCAGCCGCTGCCGACGCTCGGTTCGAGGGCGGGCAGGGCGCCCGTCTCCCGGGCACGCAGCAGCAGTTCGGTGGTGCCGAGGCTGCCGGCGCCGAGGAAGAGGTACGTGCAGGAGTACTCCTTGGTCTCCACGACGGCGCCGGTGGTGTCGATCCGGTCCGCGGTGAGCAGATACGTCCCGTCGCCCGCCCGCCGTATCTCCCTTACCCGCTCAAGGGTGTTGATGGTGACATGGCCGGTGCCGAGCGCGGAGGCCAGGTAGGTCCTGTCGAGGCTGCGCTTGCCGTGGTTGTTGCCATAGATGACCTCGCCGGCCAGGGCGGACTTGGTGGCGGCTCCGGTGGCCTCGCGCTGCATGTACGCGAAGTCGTAGACGTTCGGCACGAAGGCGGTCTTCAGACCGGCGTTGGCGGCGGCCTTCCGCGAGGTACGGGCGAAGCGGTACCACTCCGTCGCCTCGAACCAGGCGGGATCGACGCTGTTGACGCCCAGCATCGAGCGGGCCCGGGGGAAGTACGTGGCGTACATCTCGGTGGCGTCGACGGTGGGGAACTGCTCGCTGAAGTAGGACTGGAGGGGTGTGACGGCCATGCCGCCGTTGACGAGGGAGCCGCCGCCCACGCCCCGTCCCACGTACACGGACATATGGTCGAAGTGCACCCGGTCCAGGACGCCGGGATAGCGGCCGATGTCCTTGTTGACGACGTCCAGCCACAGGAAGGTGGCGAGCGGCGCCTCGGTGCGGGTGCGGAACCACATGGACCGCTGGTCCGGAGCGCTGGTGGAGCAGAAGACCTTGCCGTCGGGGCCCGGGGTGTTCCACAGGCGGCCCATCTCCAGCACGAGGGTGCGGATACCGGCCTGGCCGAGGCGGAGGGCCGCCACGGCGCCGCCGTAGCCGGAGCCGACGACGATCGCCGGGGCGGATTCGACCGCGTCGGGCTCGGCGGCCCGGGCGGACTGGAGGTCGATGCGGGTGAATCCGAGGGCGGCCGCCGTCTGAAGGGCGACCATCCCAAGGATTTGACGTCTCGTCAGGTGATGGTGCGTCAGTTTTCCTGTCATGCACGCAGCATCGGCGGATTTTCGGCTTCCGGCTAGGGGTTTCGGCGGTTCTGGGCGCGCCGGCCGGGCCGCGGGGAACTGCGCCCGCTACAGCAGTTCCCTGAGCCTGTCCGCCAGCAGGTCCCAGCGCCACTTCTCCTCGACCCACCGCCGGCCCCGCTCGCCCATGCGGCGGCGCAGCTCCGGGTCGCCCAGGAGGGTGATGACGCGGTCCGCGGTGTCCTCCACCGAACCGCCGCGGACCACCCACCCGGTCTCGCCGTCCAGGACCGCGTCGGGGGCGCCGCCCGAGTCGCCGGCGACCACCGGGAGGCCGGTCGCGGAGGCCTCCAGGTAGACGATGCCGAGGCCCTCCACGTCCAGGCCGCCCCGACGGGTGCGGCACGGCATCGCGAAGACGTCGCCCGCCCCGTAGTGCGCGGGCAGCTCCGACCACGGGACGGCGCCCGTGAAGCGGACCGCGTCGGCGACACCGGTCTCGGACGCGAGCCTGCGCAGGTCTCTCCCGTAGGGACCACCGCCGACGATCAGCAGGACCGCCTCGGGCTCCTTGGCCAGGATGCGCGGCATCGCCCGGATCAGGGTGTCCTGGCCCTTGCGCGGGACCAGCCGGGAGACGCAGACCACCACCGGGCGGTCCGTGAGGCCCAGGCGGGCGCGGACCTCGTCGCCGCCCGATGCCGGATGGAAAGTCTCCTCGTCGACGCCGGGGGGCAGCTGCACCATCCGTCCGGCCGCCTGCGGCGTCAGCGCGGACGCTATCCGCGAACGCGTGTACTCGCCCAGGTAGGTGATCGTGTCCGTGGATTCACCGATACGGCGCAACAGGCCGCGCGCGGCCGGCAGTTGGGCCCAGCCCGCCTCATGGCCGTGCGTGGTCGCCACCAGCCGCTCCGCCCCGGCGCGCCGCAGCGCAGGCGCCATCAGGCCGAGCGGCGCCGCCGCGCCGAACCACACCGCCGTACAGCCGTGCTCCCTCAGCAGTCCCACCGCGCGGCGGGTCGCACCCGGCGTCGGAAGCAGCATCGTGGTCCGGTCCCGTACGACGGTGAACGGCTGCTCCGCGTCGAAGGCGGCCGTCGCCCGGGCGCCCTCGTCGCCCCGCTTCCAGGTGGAGGCGTAGACGACGAGCCGCTCGGGGTCCAGGCGCAGTGCCATGTTGTGCAGGAACGCCTGGATACCGCCCGGGCGGGGCGGAAAGTCGTTGGTCACGATCAGGGTCTTTTGCATCGTCGTCGACAGTACCGAACCGGATGTGCGACCGTACTCACAGCTCCGTACGGCCGCGCTTCATGGCCCCCGCACGGTGCGCCGGGAGATCATGGCCCCGCACGGCAGAGCGACACGGAACGCGCGAGGACAGGGGTTCATGGACATGGCGGGCACGCGGCGGTTCCCGGTGTGGCTGCTCGTCACCTGGAGTCTGACCAGGCTGGTCCTGCTGCTCTTCGTCTTCAAGGTGTTCGTCTTCCCCGGTCCGGACGTCACCAGCGACGTCTCGGTGATCTACCAGGGCTGGTACGACACCCTGCGCACCGGCACCTTCCCGCGCAACGACGTCACCTGGCAGTACCCGCCCGCCGCCGCGCTCGCCATCCTCTCCCCCGCGCTGCTGCCCTTCCTGGACTACGCGCACGCCTTCTACGTCCTCGCCTTCCTCGCCGACCTCGTGGTCCTGTGCCTGCTGCTGTACGCGGGCCAGCGGCCCGGCAAGATCATGCGCGGCGCCTGGGTGTGGGTGGTCGGGGTCGCTCTGCTCGGTCCCACCGTGTACGCCCGCTACGACGTGATGGTGACGGCGGTGGCCGTCGCCGCGCTCCTGGCCGGCACGCGCCGCCCCCGGCTGATGGGGGCGCTCATCGCCGCGGGGGCGCTGCTGAAAGTGTGGCCCGCGCTGCTGCTGGCCGGCACCCTCAAACGCTGGGCCTGGCTCTCCGCGGCGGCGACGGCCCTCGCGCTCGCCGGGGTCTTCGCCCTGACGATGCCCGGGGCCTTCTCCTTCCTGGGCTTCCAGCGCAACCGCGGCACTGAGGTCGAGTCGCTGGGCTCTCTGGTCTTCCACGTGGGCCGGCACTTCGGCTGGCGGGGCCAGGTGGCACTGAACTACGGCTCGGTGGAGTTCCTCGGCCCTTATGTGGACTGGGTCAGCGCGGCGGCCCTCTTCCTGACCGTGATCGCCTTCGGCTGGCTGCTGCTGTGGCGGGCGAGCGTTCGCCGTACGTCGCCGCACACGCTCGCGGACGCGGGCTTCGTGGCGGTGCTGCTGTTCACGGTCACCAGCCGGGTCATCAGCCCGCAGTACATGGTGTGGCTGGTCGGTGTCGCGGCCGTCTGCCTGAGCTTCCGCGCCAGCCGGATGACGCTGCCCTGCGGGCTGGTGCTGGCCGCCTGTCTGGCCACCGTCCTGGAGTTCCCGCTCTGGTTCGGCCACGTCGTCGCCAGCGACCGGCAGGGCGTCACGATGCTGTTCCTGCGCAACGGCCTGCTGGTGCTCGCCACGCTGACCGCCGCCCGGCAGCTGTGGCACGACACGGTCTCCCGGCCGGCCCCGACCGTGCCGCCTCAGGCCACCCGCACCCAGGAGACACTCGCACCCTCCTGACGGCGGGCCAGCCGAAGCAGCACACCGCACTGCAACGCCATGGCGACGGCGAGGGCAAGGCAGATCCCCGGCAGTCCCAGCCCGGACAGAGCGCGGGCGAGCGGCAGTTGCACCGCCGTACCGAGGAGCGTCACACGCAGCAGCAGGGGTGCGCCGCCGCTTCCCTCGAAGACCCCGCCGAGCGCGATGAAGCAGGCCGTCAGCAGCAGGTAGGGGCCGACGCAGCGCAGAAAGAGCACCCCGTCGTGTGCCACGGCCGGGCCGGCTCCGAAGGCACGCATGATCCAGGGCGCGAGGAACCCCAGCAGTGCCGCCGCGGTTGCCCCCACCGCCCCCGACAGGAGCACGGCCTGCCGGCCGATGGCCGTTCGCTGCTCGCGTCCTGCGCCGCGGGCATGCGCGGTGTGGATGGCGGCGGCCTGCCGCACCGCGTAGAAGGCCATCGTCGCGACGTACATGACCTTGTAGGCGATCGCATAGGCGGCCACGGCCGTCACCCCGAGCCGGGCCACGATCGCGACGAGGACGAGAGTCCCGGTCTGCCGCACGGTGAAGTCGGCGGACATCGGCACACCGGCCCTCAGCGTGTGCCGCAGGGCCGCCGTGGTGGACTGCGCTGGCGGGGCGCTTCTCGCCGCCCGGAGCTGTGCGTTGCGGCGCAGGGCGCGCAGCCCGGCCGCGAGGGCGACGCAGCGGCACAGCACCGTCGATACGGCGGCGCCCCGGATGCCGTAGGCGTGGATGAACAGCGGGTCGCAGACCAGGATCAGCCCGTTGGCGAGAAGCGCGAGGCGCATCGGCGTGCGGGTGTCGCCGGTGCCTTTGAGGATGCCGTCGACGAGTTGCTGGACGAAGAAGACGGCGATCCCCGGCAGGGAGACGGCGAAGTAGCCGACGGCGAGGGGCAGCGCGGGACCGCCGCCGCCCAGGACCGACCGGGCCAGTGGCTCGCGCAGCAGGAACCCGCCGGTCGCGACGAGCGGGGTGACCACCGCGCACAGCGCCCACCCGCCGCGCACCGCTGCCCCGACCGCACCCGGGTTCCCGGCGCCCCGCGCGTGGGCGACCAGGACGGTCGTGCCGGAGGCGAAGACGAGGGCGATGCCGAGCAGCACGTTCTCCGTGTTGGTCGCGACGGCGACCGCTGCTACGGCCGGACCGCCGAGGCGGGAGACCCAGACGGTGTTGATGATTCCGGCGGCCACGGAGGCGAGCAGGGAGAAGTAGACGGGGTGGGCAAGCGCTATGAGGTGCCTGCGGTGCGAGTTCACGGCCGACGTCCTGCCTCTCGATTCGAGCTACCTCGATTCGAGCTACCTCGATTCGAGGTAGCTCGATCAGAGGTACCATGAGTACTCCGACGTCTGCAAGAAGGAGCCGACGGGTGCTGGAGTTGTCGATCCTGGGCTTCCTCGCCGAGGAACCGCTGCACGGATACGAGCTGAAGGAACGGATCAAGGCCCTGACCGGCCACGTCCGCCCGGTCAGCGACGGCGCGCTCTATCCCGCGATCAACCGTCTGATCGCGGCGGGCAAGCTGGACCAGCACTCCGAGCCGGGGGTGAGCGCGGCGCCGCGCCGCGTCCTGTCGCTCACCGAGGAAGGGCGCGCGAACCTCCTGGAACGGTTGCGGCGCCCCAAGCAGGCGGAGATCTCGGACCAGGTGCGCTTCAACACCGTGCTGGCGTTCCTGCGCCACCTCCCGGACCGCAGGGAGCAGGCCGCGGTCCTGCGCCGCCGGCTGGACTTCCTCGAGACCCCGACGAGCTTCTTCTACCGCGACGGAAGCCCCGTGCGGGCCGAGGAGACGGACGATCTGTTCCGGCAGGGCATGCTGCGGGTCGCCCGCGCGACCGGCGAGGCGGAAAGGGCGTGGCTGCGGGAGGCGATCGCGCGGCTGGAGGGCTGAGCCAGCTGCCGGGAGCGGCCCGTCCTCAGCCCAGTTGCGCCTTCAGATAGGCCCGCCACTGCCGGGTGAACTCCTCCGGCGTCAGCCCGAGCACCTTCTCCAGCGCGCCCTCGACCGCCCCCGCGCGCTGGTGGTGGTCGCCCACCGCCCGGTAGAACTCGTTCAGCCGGGCCTCCCCCCAGCGGCCCGCGATCATCCGGCAGGCCATCCAACCGCCCTCGTACGCACGGGCGAGCCTCCCCGCGTCCCCGGCGAAGGCGAAGTCCTCGTCGCCGGGTAGCGCGGCCGGAAGGTGCCCCAGGGCGACCACGCCGGCGAGTTCGGGGGCCACCTGCGCGGGCGTGAGCCCGCTGCTCTGGTAGCCGACCCAGTCTGCGTACCCCTCCGAGAGCCACAGCGGGGTGGCCGGCGTGGTGTGCGCGCGGGTGGCGACATGGGTGGTCTCGTGCGTGACGACCACCTGTCTGCCCACGTCGCCGAGGAGGCTGTACGCCTCCGGATTGACGATGATCCGGTCCGCGGGCGCCTTCGCCGTACCCCCGGCCTCGCCGGTGGTGACCGCCGCGATCCCCCGGTATCCGGACGGTGCCGCACCGAGCAGCCCCGCCATCTCCTTCAGCGACCGCGGTACGAGCATCACGACGTGTCCCGGCCAGTCGGCGCCCCACGCCGCGGTGACGGCGGGCACCGCACGGTCCGCGAGGCGGGCGTAGTCCCGCAGCGCGCCCGGCGGCTGGCCGACCCCGAGGACCAGGCTGTGCGCCCCGCGGACGACCTCGACGGCGCCCTGCTCCCACAGTTGCCAGCCGGCCCCCGCGGCGGGCTGGTCGGAGCCGATGTACCAGCGTCCGCCGCTGCGGGTCAGCCGCAGCGCGCGGGCGGCGGTGACCGGCGCCCGGTCGTAGCCCTGGATGCGGTAGCGCAGTTCGGCGTCGGCGGTGGCGGAGTCGCCGGTGCGGTGCAGGGACGTGAGCCGGTACGACCAGGCGGCCAGCGGCACGGCCCGGAGGTTGTCGAACTCGGCCGCGCCGGAGGCGGAACCGCCCGCCCCGTCGCCGGACGGGGCCTCGGTCGCCAGGAACGCGGAGCGGTCACCGCCGAGGACGGCCGTCGCCCGCCGGTCGAGGACCTGCTGCACGGCGGAGGTCTGGGCGTCCGGGGCGGGGCTCCCCGAGCAGCCCACGAGCCCGGCGAGCACCAGCACCCAGACCGCCAGCACTCCCCGAAGACGCCCACGACCAGCCACCTTCCGATCGTACGCGGCGGTGCGACCGCCTATCGCGGCCGTGTTCAGGGCCGGATGACCGACGAGATGGGCATCATCCCGACCGGGTCGTAGCGGACCTCGGCCCCCGGATGAGGGGCGTGGATGACCCGGCCACCGCCGACGTACATCGCCACATGGCTGGCGTCCGAGCGGTAGACGACCAGGTCGCCGGGCCGGGCCTGGGAGAGCGGCACCCGGTGGCCCGCGTACCGCTGCTGCTGCGAGGTGCGCGGCAGACCGATGCCCGCCCTCGCGTACGACCACTGCATGAGGCCCGAGCAGTCGAAGCCGCCGGGCCCGTTGGCACCCCACACATAGGGGCGGCCGAGCGCGGAACGTGCCGCGGCGACGGCGGCCGCGGCGCGCGAGCCGGGTGGGGCGATGTCGATGAGGCCGGGCAGGTCGCCGCCCGAGCGCGATGCCCGCCCGTAGGCGGCGCGCTCCGCGGGCGGCAGGGAGTTGATCATCCGCTGCGCCGTGGCCAGCTTCCGCTCCACGTCCTTCTTGTGCCGCGCGACGGCCTTGCGGGTCTTCTCCAGCTCGGCGAGTTCGTCGTCCACCACCGCCCGCTCCCGGGCCAGTTCGCGCAGGGTGCCCTGGAGTTCCTTGAGCTGTCCGGCCTGGCGGGCGCCGATCCGGTCGAGCACGGCCGCCCTGTCGAGGTAGTCGGCGGGGTTCTCCGAGAACAGCAGCGCGAGCGAGGAGGCGAGGCCGCCGGAGCGGTACTGGGCCCCGGCGAGTTCGCCCAGCGCATCGCGCATGGCGTTGACGCGGTCCTGCTGCCGGGCGATCCGGTCCTGGGCCCGGCCGACCCGGCGGCGCAGCGAACCGGCTTGCTCCCCGGCCTTGTTGTACGCCTCGGTGGCCCGCTCGGCCTCCTCGTACAGCCGGTCCATCGCGGCCCTGGGGTCGCGTGGTGCGGCCTGGGCCGGTACGGCTCCGAGAGCCGCGGCCGCCGCTGCGGCGGACAGGACGGCGGCCGTGGCGCCACGGCCCCGGCCGAACCCGGATGGTGCAAGACGTCGATGGGACCCCACGTCCGGTCGCACTCCCTTCCGCTGACGGGCCCCCCGCCACCCGGCGGGGGAAACGCGGCAGACAGTAGCCGGATGATCACTGCCCGACCAAAGAGGCCGACCTGCGCAGACAATGTGAAACCCCGCCGCTGACGCAGGTCATCGGCGGGGCAGGGGTCAGCGGGAGACGCTGGAATTCGCTCGTTCGGGCGGGGGCCGGAAGGACCTCAGATCCGGACGCCGAACTGGAACGGCATGTTGCCGATCGACTCGTAGCGCACGACGGCTCCGGTGTGCGGGGCGTGCAGCACCTGGCCGTTGCCCGCGTAGAGGCCGATGTGGTGCAGGTCGCCGTAGAACAGGACCAGGTCGCCGACCTTGAGTTCGCTCTCGCTGTAGATGCGGGTGCCGGCGTTGGCCTGCGCCTGCGAGGTACGCGGTATGGAGACGCCGGCCTGGGCGTAGGCCCAGGAGGTCAGACCGGAGCAGTCGAAGGAGGAGGGGCCGGAGGCGCCGTAGACGTAGGGCGAGCCGATCACGCTCTGGGCGGCCGCGAAGGCCGCGCCGGCACGACCGGAGGCCGTTCCGGGGTTGCCGCTGAGGGCGGTGCGGGCGCTGGCCCGGCTGGAGCGGGCCTGCTCGGCCTGGAGGGCAGCCCGCTCCTGGGCGGTGAGGCTGTTGAGGAGCTTCTGCGCCTCGGCGAGCTTGCCCTGGACTTCCTGCTTCTTCTTGCCGAGTTCGGCGCGGGTGGTGGCGAGGTCCTTGAGCTTGTCGGTGGCTTCCTGCCGCTCCTGGGCCAGCTCGCGCTGCTTCTCCTGGATCTTCTTCAGCGCCTCGACCTGCTGGCTGCTCAGCTGGTCGAGCGTGGACGCCTTGTCCAGGTAGTCGTCCGGGTTGGAGGAGAGGAAGAGCTGCACGGAGGGGTCGATGCTGCCGGTGCGGTACTGGGCACTGGCCATCGTGCCTATGCCGTCGCGCAGTTGGTTGAGCTCGTCCTGGCCCCGCGCGACCTTGTCCTGCAGGGTGGAGATCTCCTTCTCCAGCTGGTCCTGCTTCTCCTTGGCCGCGTCGAACTTCTCGGTGGCCTTCTCCGCGTCTTGGTAGAGCTGGTCGACCTTGGACTTGACCTCGTCCTTGCTCGGCTTCTCACTGGGCGCGGCATTGGCGGCCTGCGCACTGAAGGCGACGGCAGCGACGGCTGCGGTGGTGAGCACGGTCACACGTGCACGGCTCGGCTGCTTGGGTCGACGGTGGGACGCCACGGGGGCGAGCTCCTTCTTCCTTCAGCCGCCTACCGACACGCCGGTGGGCGGTGCCCTCCGCCGTCATCCACCCCTTGTGAGTGATCGCCCGTGCGGAGGTTCGAAGCCAGACCCTAGTGACCCATCTGTGATCAGTTCAAATCCCGAGCGGAAAAATCTCAGTCACGCAACGCATTCTTTGCGCGGAACTCACGTGCAGTGATGCCGCATTGACACTACGTTGCGTGACGATCTCCCCAATTCGGGCATGACCGACGGATGTTGCGCTTGGTATGTTGGTGATCCATGGGGTGTTCGGCGCAAGAGGCAAGCCGAGCCGGGGAGTCCGTTATGCCCGAGAAAGCCGCTTTAGCAGCATCGCCGACGCGACCGGGCGCGCGCCCGCCCTGGCGACCCCGTCGGCCACCTCGCGATCGGTGGAGGCCACGATCACCGGCCGACCCGGCGGCTCCGCGCGCACCAGCTGCCGGATCAACTCATCGGCAGTGACACCCGGCTTGGAGAACAGCACCCGCACGCCGCGCGGCGGCGCGAGCAGGACGGGCGCGGCCAGCTCCGCCCCGTCGAAGACACAGGTGACCTCGGCGCCGGTCTGCGCGGCGAGCTGCGAGAGCTGCCCGAGGAGCCTCAGCCGCTGCTTCTCCAGCGGCATTTGCGGATAACCGGTCTTGGTGACGTTGTAGCCGTCGACGACCAGGTGCGCCTGCGGCAGTGCCAGCAACTGGTCGAGGATCGCGGGATCGTTTTCGGAGAGCGCACGGGCCGCGATGTCCTTCGGGGTCATCCGTCCCGGCTCCACCGCGTCCACGGTCTCGGCCGGCCGTACGGAGACCGGCGGCAGCGCCAGCTCCCGCCGCAGCCCCTGCGCCGCCTCCAGCACGGTGTCCAGAAGCAGCCGGACGCGCATGTCCTCGACGCTGCGCCCCTCGCGCGCCGCTCTGCGCGTGGCCTCGAGGTTGGCCTCCACCTCGCCGAGGCGCGCCTTGAGCCGGCGGGTCTCGCTCTCGGCCGAGGACACCGCCGTCTGCCCCTCGTTACGCACGACCTCGATCTCACTGCGGGCCTTGCGCAGAGCGGCCTCGCCGCGCTTGACGTCACTGAGGGCGGCACGCAGCTTGCGGTGAAGCGATTCGGCTTCCTTGCGCACCGACTCCAGTTCCGTACGCAGCCGTTCGGTCTCCGCCCGGGTCTGGCCGCGGGCGGCCGCCACCTCCTCGCGCAGCCGCTCCAGCTCGGCCCGGCTCTCCTCGTCGGCACGCTCGGCGTTCGCGCGCTGGGCCTCCTCGCCCGCGGCGGTCACCAGCTTCACCCAGCCCACCGGACGCAGTACATAGGCCGCGGCGGCCACGTCGAGCGGGTCCGCGGCCGCGGGCGGCGAGCCGGAGTCGAGGGCGTCGGCGAGCTCCGGCTGAGCCTCTCGGAGCTTCTCCCCGATCCGCTGCCGGAACAGCGCATCGGTCTCCAGGGACGCCGCCATCGCGTTGCCGGCGAACTTCGCACGGCGGTTCGGAGCGAACCGGACATACTGCCGCAGCTGTGCGGGCAGTTCACCCAGGGTCAGCCCGCCGAAACCGTCGGAGACGATCTGCACGACCCGGCGACGCACACCGTCGGGCAGCGGACGGTCGAGCACCTCAGCGGTGCCGTCGACCGGCTCCCCGCCCGAAGTCTCCACCATCCGTCACCCCAATGCCTGTGCGAAGCCGCCTCCCTCAGGAGCCGGCGCCCGGCCTGTCCACGAGTTCCACCTGATCCACGGCGTTGCACCAGCGGCACCGCACCGACTCGATGGTCTCACTGACCACCTCGCGCTCCTCGACCTTCGGCTCTCCGGCCAGATCGAGGTGTACGTACTCGACCACCTTCGACGAGCGGGTGACGTCGAAACGCGTGAGGTTGCCGCAGAGCGTGCAGCGCCACCGGGTCGTTTCGGTCGGGAGGGGAACCGTCATCGTGGCTTCTCTTCCTTCTTCCAGTCTCCGTGATGCGCCAGTTTCCCTGGAGCGTGTGGCTCGTAACCCTACGGCCTGGCGAGTACCCGCCGCCTGCCCGTCTCAGCGGCGAGGCACTCTGTGCCCATCAGTGCGGTTACGCCATGCTCTGTCCCATGTTCAGCACCTGGAGCAGGACGGCCGCCGGAGCCCTGCGGGGACACTCGGCGCCGGTGACGTACGGCCTGATCGCCCTGTGCTGTCTGATCTTCGTGATGGGACCGGCCGCGGGCCTGAATCCGGCGTACGGCACCGGGGACGCGTTGCTGGCCGCCGAGCGCGCCTACTTCGCCCGCTGGGGCGTGGTGCCCGTGGAGCTCTTCAGCGGGACACCGCGGGCCGCGATCACCCCCGTGACGGCACTGTTCGTCCACGGCACCTGGGTGCATCTGCTGGGCAACATGCTCTTCCTCTACGTCTTCGGGGCGATGACCGAGGAGCGGATGGGCCATCTGGAGTTCGCCCTGTTCTACCTGGGCTGCGGCTACCTGGCGCTGCTCGGGTACGCCGCGGCCAACGAGGACTCGGCCCAGACGCTGGTCGGAGCCTCCGGGGCGATCTCCGCGGTCCTCGGCGCGTTCCTGTTCCTGTTCCCCAAAGCCAGGGTGACCAGTCTCTTCCCCTTCCTGCTCTTCCTGCCGCTGCGCTTCCCGGCGTGGGTGGTGCTGCCCTTCTGGGCGGCCCTGCAGTGGATGGCCGCGGGCCGCGCCAGCCAGGGCCCGGGGGTGGCCTACCTCGCCCACCTGGTCGGCTTCACCCTCGGCTTCGTCTACGCATGGGTGCGCTACGGCCGTACGAGTAGGGTGAAACCCCCAGCCCAGGCCCCCGAGGGAGAACACCAGCCGTGATCACCGCGATCGTCCTCATCAAGACCAGCGTGGACCGGATCCCCGAGATCGCCGAGTCGATCGCCGCGCTGGACTCCGTCAGCGAGGTCTTCTCCGTCACCGGCACCTACGACCTCATCGCCATGGTCCGGGTCAAGGCCCACGACGACCTGGCGGACGTCATCCCCGGACGGATCAGCAAGATCCCGGGCGTTCTGGGCACCGACACGCACGTCGCCTTCCGCACCTACTCCCAGCACGACCTGGAGGCGGCGTTCGCGATCGGGCTCGACAACTAAGAGTCATCCCGTAATGGGATGCCGTCCGACCAGTTCCTGTTCGGGAGTGCCACGCCTGTGGGTGGGGCGTTCCCTACTGGGGCGGCTGTTCCGACGTGGGCCTTG
>NZ_JBSFJX010000104.1:0-28352 GCF_053598275.1 Streptomyces sp. NPDC001156
GACGTCCGACACGGCCACGGGGAACCCTCACCCCCCGCCCACACGTCGCTACGACGGCGGCTTCGCCTCCTGCTGCGCGGCCTGGAGGTCAGCGACGGCAGCAGCGGTACGTGGATCTCGACAACGAGGGTGGGCACAGGGTCCATCCTGCCGTGAGCACCTCCGCCCGCCTCAGCCACGGCTAAGCCACGTCAACAGCCTTGGCGAGGTTGGAAGGGGTTCGCTGTCCTTCCCGGCCACGTCGCCGAATGTCGGCGTCAGAGGTGAGGGCGAGCACACCGAGCTCCTCGCCCTGCAGCACGGAAGAAGTTCACTGACCAGACGTGTCAGCGGACGGGAGTCGTCGGTCCTCACTACTCACTACTACGCACAGGCCAAGGCCGCAGAGAGCGCCGAGCGTGCCGCTCGGCACCGTCATCTCGCCCGCCGAACAGGGCCCGTGTTCGTCCGTCCCCTCCCTACCGGCTCAGCGGGCAGGCCGGCTAGGCGATCGACGCAAGGGCTCGGCAGCGGGTGGCAAGCGGAAAGGCGGCTTGGGCCGTACAGCGTAAGCAGACATCGGGTTCTGGCGCCGGTCACCGGGGCCACCGCTGCGGCAGGGGCTTCGCGGTCCGGCAGACGGTCGGCGAGGACGCCGTACGCCGTATGCCGTATACCAACGGTGTGCCCTGGCTGCACGAAGGGTCGTCGCTGTGGGACCGCGGGGTGCTGGACTGCGGGTGGAAGGTACAGCGGATCAGCGCTCCGCTTCACGGTCCGATATGGGGCAAATAGGTGAATTGCGGGTCTCACTAGGCGGTCATACCGTGGGTTTATGGCTATCGCAACCACGAGTCCCGTGACAGGTGAGGTTCTCAGGAGGTTCGACGAACTGACTCCTGAGGAACTGGAGGACAAGCTCGCCCGGGCGGCGGCCGCGGCCGCCTCGTACCGGCTGACGAGCGTCGAGGAGCGGGCGGGATGGCTGCAGCATGCGGCGGAACGCCTGGAGAAGGAGATCGAGAGCGTCAGCCGGATGATCACCACGGAGATGGGCAAGACCTTCCGTGCGGCGGAGGAGGAAGTGGTCAAGTGCGTGCACGGGCTGCGTTTCTATGCCATCGAGGGCCCCGCGTACCTGCGAGACCTGGACGCTGACGCCGCGCGCGTGGGCGCGAAGCAGACGTTCGTGACCTACCAGCCGATCGGTGTGGTGCTCGCGGTGATGCCCTGGAACCTACCGTTGTGGCAGGCGATGCGGTTTGCCGCGCCCGCCCTGATGGCGGGAAATGTGGGTCTGCTCAAGCACGCCTCGAACGTGCCGCAGTGCGCCTTGTACCTGGAAGAGCTCTTCCGTGACGCGGGCTTCCCCGATGACGTGTTCCAGACCCTGCTGATCTCCGCGGGGAGGGTGGAGCAGGTGCTGCGCGACCCGCGGGTGGCGGCCGCGACGCTGACGGGCAGTGAACCGGCAGGGCGGTCGGTGGCCACCATCGCCGGTGGCGAGATCAAGAAGGTGGTCCTCGAACTGGGCGGTTCGGACCCGTTCATCGTCATGCCCTCCACGAATCTGGAGCGGGCCACCGATGTGGCAGTCAAGGCGCGGTGCCTGAACAACGGGCAGTCGTGCATCAACGGCAAGCGGTTCTTCGTGCACCGGGACATCGGTGACGACTTCATCGAGATGTTCGTGGCGAAGATGGACGCACTGGTGGTGGGCGACCCGATGGAAGCGGGCACCGACGTCGGTCCGCTGGCCACCGAGTCCGGCCGGCGCGATGTGGAGTCCTACGTCGATGACGCCATCGCCAAGGGCGCGACGGTGCTGCTGGGCGGCGAACGCCCGGCCGGGCCGGGCTGGTTCTACCCGCCCACCGTGCTGACCGGCATCACGCCGGAGATGCGGATGTACCACGAGGAGGTCTTCGGCCCCGTGGCGCAGGTGTGGACGGTCTCCTCCCTGGAGGAGGCCCTGCAGGAGGCCAACGGCCATCCCTACGGCCTCGGTTCGAACCTGTGGAGCGAGGACGAGGCCGAACGTGAACTGTTCGTCCGCGACGTGCAGTCGGGCATGGCCTTCATCAACGGCAACACGACCAGCTACCCCGAGATCCCCTTCGGTGGTGTCAAACGCAGCGGCTACGGACGCGAGTTGTCCGACCTCGGCATGCGGGAGTTCATGAACGCCAAGACCGTCTGGATCGGCCAGGACGCCTGAACCTCGCTACCGGGCGGCAGTCGACACCACTGGGCATGCGCGCCGGCCGTCGCGGCGCGCTGCCCGCCGAGCGCATGGAGGCGCGACGATGAGCGAAGCGAACCGGACGCCGTCGTCTGGGCAGGGAAGGCCCGTGGTCGCGGTGCTCGGCACCGGCACCATGGGAGAGGCGATGGCACGCAACATCGCGGCGGCGGGACTGGGACTCCGCGCCTGGAACCGCAACCGCGCCCGCGCCGAACCACTGGCCGGCGTCGGCGCCACGGTATGCGACACACCGGCCGAGGCCTGTCGCGGCGCAGACGTCGTACTGACCGCCCTCGCGAACGAGAAGGTGGTCGCCGACGTGATGGACCAGGCCCGCGACGGCCTCGACAGTCACACGGTGTGGGTGCAGACGTGCACGGTCTCCCCGGACGGGGGTCGCCGTCTCGCGGAACAGGCGAGCCGCCTGAACGTCGCGTACGTCGAGGCCCCCATCCTCGGCACCAAGGAACCGGCCGTGTCCGGCACCCTGACCATCCCGGCCGCCTCCCCCCAGCGGGAGGCACGGGAACAGGTGCGACCGGTCCTGGAGGCGGTGGCATCACGCATCATGTGGCTCGACGAGGTAGGCCAGCCAAGCAGCCTCAAACTCGCCTACAACGCGTGGGTCCTGACCACTGTCGAGGGGATCGCGGAGTCCCTCACCCTCGCCGACACCCTGGGGCTGGACCCTCACCTGGTCATCGACGTCATCGACGGCAGCGGCCTCAACAGCACCTACGTACAGAGCAAGGGCCCGATGATGATCGACAACGACCTCGACACACCCTCCTTCCCCCTCGAAGCGGCGGACAAGGACGCCGGCCTGATCACCGACACCGCCCGTGCCGCCGGCCTGCACCTGGGCATCGCGGAAGTCGTACGCGAACGCCTCGACCGCGCGGCCGACGACGGACTCGGCCGCGCGGACGTCGCCGCGACCTACCTCGTGTCCCGCCACGCCGCATCCTGACCGGGCCGTCCCTTCGAGAGAGGCGAGGGAGGAACGATGACCCGTGCCGGCATCGCCGCCGCGCGCTCGAGCACGGCGCAACTGGCGGAGATCATCTCCCAGATGGACGACGATCAATGGGAGCTGCCGTCCGCGTGCGAAGGCTGGCGCGTCATCGACGTGATGGCCCACCTCGCTGCCCTCGCCTCCGAGGCGGTGGACCCACCGCCGCCCGACCCCTCACTACCGAAGAACCGCGAGCGCTACCACGACCTGCGCGTCGACGAACGCCGTGGCTGGAGCCATGCCCAAGTCCTCGACGAGTGGCGGCGCAGCACCCCACGGCAACTGGACCTCCTGGAAGCGGCCCAGGAACCGCCCGGGGCCGGCGAGCCCGTCGACGTGCCCGGGCTCGGGACGTATCCGCGGCACCTCCTGGCGAACACCATGGCGTTCAACGTCTTCTGCCACCTGCGTAACGACATGCTCGCCCCGGACGGCCCGCTCCCGTTCACCCTGCCGGAACCGGCTGACGGCCTGGTCTCCCCCGCTGTCGACTTCATGCTCGCCGGCCTCCCCCAGATGCAGGGGCCCGAACTCACCGCCACCGTCGACCGACCCCTCGTCCTCGACCTGACCGGGCCGGGCGCCACCACCGTCACCATCCTCCCGGCGACCGAGCCGGACGGGCGGCTGACCGTGGCACCCGGTGCGGACGCCACCACCCAGGTCCACAGCACAGCACTCGACTTCATCGCATGGGCCACCACCCGCAAACCCTGGCGCGACCACTGCCGCATCACGGGGGACGCATCCACCGCGACGCCGTTCCTCGACTGCCTCAACATCATTTAGCAGAGACCGCGTTATGGTCGAGGAGGACAAGGTGTTCCAGGGTGAGCCGGCATTGAGTTCCGCTCCCTGGCCTCTGTGCGCCCGTCGCTATGGGCTGGTCGGTCAACCATGTGACCGGCGCGTCTTTCGACGACGGGGGCCGACTGTGCTAGATCGGCACTCCAGCGCTGGTCATCGTGGGCACGCACGACCTCATCCGCCCGCCTCGCCGGACCACAAGGTTGATTGCACACGGTGTCAGTCACCCCTACTGTGCATCTGCTGCCAGGAAGCCTCCTCATCCCCCAACCCTGTGGTGTGGAACCGGGCATTGAGGTCTGCCAGCTGTTCCAGGGTGGGAGAAGAACCCAGCTTGCCCAATTCGAGGAAGAGTTCCTCGTTGCCGGCCGGCGACGAGACGAACAGCGCCCGGCCGCCAGTGGGAGTCGTGAAAGTGTGCTGGCTTCCCTTGGGCACCACGACCACCGTGCCGGGTCCTCCGGAAAAGGTCGCGTCGCCGACGCGGAAATCGTAGTGCCCTTCCAGCACGTAGATGATCTTCATGAAGGCGTGGTGGGCATGCGGCGGGTTCTCGGTGATGACGTCATGAGTGAAGACGAACACCCCCAGGGCGCCATCGACGTCCTTACCGCTCACCATCACCTCGAGCCAGTGCTTGCCGCCAGGCTCCACGCGCACGCCCTCGCCCGGCGCCACCGCCCAACCGTCAGATCCCCAGTTGCTCACAACATCTCCTAATCGCTGGCCCGCGGCCTACAGGCGGCGGGACTCGTATGGGATCCGATGACGCCACGGACGAAGCCATGGGCTGTTCGTACGTGACGCATTTCGGACGCGACTGTCCAGCACCACCCGTGCATTTCATTCACAGGGAACAAGATCTTTCGGGCGAGCCTGGCAAATACGAACTACTTCCCCCGTGGTCAAAACATGTGAGACTTCCTGGCTCGCCGTCGGCATGCTAGGAGATAGCAGCCGACCGGGATCCAGTCGAAATAGAATTCGACATTCCATGCGTCAGGGGCCGCTTCCACACCCAGTTCGGCCGCTGATAAGCGATCTCAAATCCGTATCGCAGCATGTTCCGGTACGAAGGGTTCGGGCGCTCAGGGGTCGAGGGTCCGGTCTCGACGAAAAGCCATGCGCATCCCGCTTCGCGGGCGGCCAGGGCTCGCGCGCGGACGAGCGCTCCCTGGGCCCCGAGGTTACGCGCCTGCGGCAGGGTCGCTCCGGCGAAGAGCGTGGCCACAGGGCCGTGAATCCGGAGGTTGCCGCCGGCGACATAGTTACCGTCGCCGTCGCGGACACCGAAGGGCCGCCATGCGGGATGCCCCACGGTGCCTATGGAGCCGGGCAGGAAACAGTTCTCCTTCATTCCCATACCGCTGACGACGGTGTGCGCCCAATTCGCGGCGTGCTCCGGTCGCACGGCTTCCACGGACAGGCCTTCCCTCAGCTCAGCCGATCGGCCCGCATCGATGACGGCTTCGACCGGAGCGGCGAACTTGATCACACCTGCGGTGCGCTGCAGCCCGAATTCCCGGGCGCTCTGCTCCCAGTCGGCCGGCATCACGGAGGGCGCGAACTGGAGCACGGCCACGCGGGACTGGTGAGTCGCGTAGAACTCGAGCACGTCCGACACGAGGCTCGTGGTCACCGGCGCCTCGAATCCAAAGCCGAGCGCCTTGTTCCAGTACTCGTCGGGATCGTCGCCGACCGACATGCAGACGCCTCCGTGGAGGCGGACCGACGCCATGCCCAGTGCGGAGCGGTCCTGGCCGACCACAAGACTTTGGAACTCGCTCATCTCCTCGGCCTCCGCCTGTTCAAGGAGAGGAACGATGTCTGCCGGCATGGCCATGGAATCCGCCTTCTGTGTGTTGCGCATTGATTGTCCGGCTCGTCCGCGGCTCCGGAGCCCTCACGATCCGCGCCGCGGCACGAGGGATCGCCCGGGGGAAGCCGCCGGCGAGCCAGCCAGGGCGCCCCTGCCCATTGACGTCGCTTGGAACAGGAACGCCGGAAGGACCGAACGACCAAGCCGAAAATGGGCCGAGCGGTTTCTCCGGGCAAGACCGCACTGGCAAGGGTCGACCCGCCGGGCAACCCGTCGAGCGCGGCTGAGGGGCCGCATGAGCGGGGACCGACGGGGGTCAGTGCAGACGGCCGTGTGCGAGCCAGACACCGACTTCGTGCCGGCGTCCCTTCTGGAACAGAGGCGGTATGTCCCTGCCGTGTCCTGCGATCTCCTGAGCGAGTGTGATCACATCAGGATCCCAACCGTGTTCTTCCAGCCATCGACTGGGCGGGAGGGCCGGCCCGTCCTGGAAAAAGCTCACGATGCGGCCAATCACGGCTGCTTCAACATCATTGACAGTGGACACATCGTCCTGGCGAGGGACGCTCTCAAAATACTCGAGTGCCACGCAGCTGCCGGGAGCGCTCAAGTGCGTCACCGCGTTGAGCAGGCGATCACAATCCTCGGGCGCGAGGTACATGAGCAGCCCCTCTATCAGCCACATCGTGGGCCGCAGGGGGTCAAAGCCGGCACGAGTCAGCTTCTCAACCCAGGGGCCGCGCAGATCCGCATGGACCGGTCGACGTCCCCCGCTGGGTTTCAGACCAGCACTCTCGATCACCGATTCTTTGAATCGCAGCACGGGTTCGGTATCTATCTCGTACACCATGGTGCCGGTGGGCAGAGCGAGTCGGGCGGCTCGCGAGTCCAGCCCAGCCGCCAGGAGGACTACCTGCCGCGTTCCCCCGCTGACGGCGTCAAGGATGCGGTCGTCGTAGTAGCGCGTGCGGACACCCAAGTAGGTCGCCAGCATGTACCAGGCCTCTGTGAGCTCGCCGCTGTCGTCTTCGGGCCCTGTGGGCAACGTGCCGTCAGGATCCGTGTGGACGGCGTTACGCACGAGGTCCACCAGCGCGGTGGCCAACGGATCGTCGAAGAGGCGGTCATTGCGCTGACTCTCGACGGCGCGCATATGCGCCGTCAGCAAGCCTGTCCAGCCGATATCCGAGGGAAGAGCGTTCCCTACTAGCTTTCGAGGGTCCTGCCCCACTGCGCTTTGCTGCACTGTCTCCCGCTCTTGTCCATTGAAAAAGCTGATGCCACGTGCAGCACTTCGACCGTGCCGACGCCCGGAACAACAGCCCTGATCGTCACCCGTACAACGCCCGGTTGGATAGAAGATCAGTGCCTAAGATCGCTTCGCGCAACGTCGCCGTGGTTCTGGAATCCGCATCACGCCCGCAGTCGGCTACGGGTTTATCTTCGCCACGGTCTGCGTGTTCTGCGCCTTGAGCGTCAAGGTGCGTCCGACTGTTGTTCAGACTCGGGTGGAGCCTGAACGCGGTTCCGGTCAGGCATCCGTCGACCGCGTCACGGCAGTACCTGGGACACCGCGGGTCATTACGGACATTTCGGATGAGGTGCGACGCCGCCACATCGCACGGCAAACCTTCAGCGGGTAATCGGAGGGTGATGGTGGCTGGCGTCTTGTGACGGCCCGTGAGTGATGTCGGGTCGGCGCATGTGGTTGGATCTTGGTGTGCCTGATCTTGAGTCGCTGTCCAGGGAGGAGCTCGTGGAGCTCGCCGGGCGGCAGGCTGCGGTGATCGCACGCCAGGACGCCCAGATCAGCGCCATGGCCGCGCAACTCGCCTCGCTGATGGAGAAGTTCGAGGAGCAGGCGGCCGAGCTGGCGCGGCTGCGGCACCTGCTGTCGCGCAACAGCGGCAACTCCTCGATGCCGTCCTCGAAGGACGACGACCCCGGGCGGACACCGCCGCGCAAGGAGCGCCGTGCGAAGCCGTCCGGCCGGGCCAGGGGCAAGCAGCCCGGCGCGCCCGGGACGGCGCTGCGCCGGCGCGAGGAGGACGAGCTCGACGACCGCCGGGACCGCTACCCCCAGGGGATGTGCGGCTGCGGCGCGGACCTGGCCGGTGCGGCGGACCTGGGGGTGGTCGACCGCTACCAGCAGCACGAGATCCCGCTGGTCAGCGTGACGGTGGTGCAGTACGACCAGCACGCGGTGGCCTGCGCGTGCGGGAAGGTGCACACCGCGGCCCGGCCCGAGGGCGCCGGGATGGGCCAGATCGAGTACGGGCCGAACCTGCGCGCCTACGCGGTCTACCTCCTGGTCGTCCACTTCGTCCCGGTGCACCGGGTGGTGGAGGTCCTCGCCTCGCTGACCGGCGCTAAGCCGTCGGCCGGCTTCGTGCACTCGCTGCTGCGGCGCGCCGCGGCGGCGCTGGCCGCGTGCGACTTCGCGATCCGCACCCTGATCACGCTCGCGTTCGCGGTCTGCGCGGACGAGACCCCGCTCAAGGTCGGCCCGGCCACCCCCGCGCCGGGGAAGAAGGAGGCCAAGGGCTACCTGCACGTCGCCTGCACCGAGCTCTACACCCACTTCCTGCTCGGCGACCGCTCCATGAAGACCTTCCGGCAGACCGTTCTGCAAGACCTCGAACCCGGCGCCGTTGCCGTCCACGACCGCTACCAGGCCTACGACAGCACGCAGTTGGGTCCCCTCACCCACCAGCTGTGCCTGGCGCACGTGCTGCGCGACCTCGCCGCAGCGGCCGAGCTCTACCCCGACGACACCTGGCCCACCCAGCTCGCCGACGAGCTACGCGAGCTGATCCACCGCGCCAACCAGGCCCGCACAGGTGGCGAGACCTCCCTGCCCGAGCGAATCAAGAGCCTCGCCGTGCGCGGCCTGCGCGCCGCCGTCCGCATCGGCCTCGCCGCGACCGCCCACCCAGGCGATGCCCGGCCCGGCGCCCGCAAGGCCCGCCTGCTGCTGGAGGCCTTCCACCAGCGCGAAGACGACTTCCTGCGCTTCACCACCGACCTGCGCATCCCACCCACCTCGAACCAGGCAGAACGCGACCTGCGACCCTCGAAGATCCAGGAGAACATCTCCGGCCGGCTCACCGACCTGGAGCGAGCCAAGGACCGCTACCGGATCCGCGGTGTGCTCTCCACCGCCGCCAAGCACTCGGTCAACCCCCTCACCGTGCTCCGGGACGCGTTCACCGGAACCACCTGGCTCCCACCCGCAGCCCGCGCCTGACACCCCGCCAGCCGACGACCGCCACGGTCACCGGCCGTCACCACACGCCCGAATCCACCACCCAGCGCGCACCCGCTGAATGTTTACATCGCACGGTCCACAAGAACTCTCGCGCCGGGCAGGAGAAGACACGAGCGGCAGCGGAGGGCGCATTCCTCACCGCGTATCCACGTCAAGCACGGCTTCAAACCGCCGAAGGGCCAGAAGGCTCTTGCCCGCCCCCTCCGGCCGTCCCGAGCACATGAGCGATCTCACCCACGCAATCGCCGCACTGCTCTCCCAGCGGACCGCCGCTCCCCCGGTGGCCTTCACGCATGAACACACTGCCGGCACCACGCCCTCGAAGCGCCACGGCCAACTGTGCACGAGGCGGCCAGGAAGACGCCGAAGTTGTACATGAGGGCCACAGGATTGAACGATGACGCCAACGCTCCTTGATCATTCGACAGGAGTCCCCATCAGCGAGTACCGTACAAAAACCTCAAGGACGACAACGGTGCCACCGACTTGTAACCACATGGATTTCCCATCGACCGCCCTATGCGCTCGACACGAATGCCGGCTAGAGCGGTCGAAAAGAGGCGCAGATGAGTGACCAGAAGCCAGACGACTTCGCGGAACCTCTCCTGAATTCCAGTCGCGCAACAAATTTCAAGACCAGCATGAATCTTTCGGCTCGGCAAATCGAGGATACCAAGCGCATCTTCCAGGGGTGGGAAGGCGGACCATTCTCACACCTCAAGCGCGTCACCATCCCCCACCATCTCGCTTCCCGTGGTTTCAAATTCTCCGCAAACGGTCATCTATTCGATAGTCTGCTATCGGTCAAAGTGTACTGTGATTCGTTGACGGGAATCTCGGGGAACGATCTGGACCAGGACCCGATCGTGGCCGACCTGGTGACCTCTGGCCAGATCAATTTCATGGGAAAGACGGGAACCCACTCTGTCACCCCCGGCCAGATCTGCATCCGGGACACAAAAGCCTCTTGGGAGTTCTTTTGCGCGCCGGCCACCCGTCTGCGCGTCGTGACAATCCCGCGGCACCTGGTGCTTTCACGCGTCGGATCATCTCAGATACTCAGCCAGGCGTACACCTCGGATGTTTCAGCCCCCGAGGTTCGCTTCCTCGTGAACTTCTTGGAAGCGATCGAGAGAAGCAGCAGCGATCTCGACCGCTCGATCTCCACGCAGAATATTGCATTGGACGCCTGCGCGACCCTGTTTTCAGGAATGCTTTCCGAGCGTTCCGAACTGGGCCTACAGGATCACCCGAACGCCACGGTGAATGCTGCGAAGAACGTCATCGAAAGAAATATCGAGAGAGCTGATCTATCCCCCGCGATGGTTGCCCAAATGATCGGGGTCTCCGTTCGCACTTTGCACAGATCATTTTCGGAATCGAATGATTCCCTCATGGCCTTCGTTCGCCGTCGACGCCTGCAAAAAGCTCACGGTGAGCTCATGAAGCTGGGCAGCACAGCCAGCGTTTCCGAAATCGCCGCACGTTGGCAATTTGCGGATTCAAGTCACTTCATCAGACAATTCAAGTCATTCTACGGAACCACTCCCGCCGCCTACCTGAGAAACTACGGCAAGGTAGGCAGTGAGAATTGATATTCAAAGGTGCTCGGGCGGTGGATGAGTCTGGGTGACGGGTGGATGCTCTGGGCTTGACCGCAACGGATGACGGACAAGGACCTCTTTCCAACCTCGCAGGGGCGAGTCTGCCCATGACTCGTAGTGCTGTGCTGACGTCCGTGCGCAGCTGAAGCGGTGCTCGGGTCTGCTATGAAACGCGTGGCGTCGTTGGATCGGGAACGTCAGGATGCAGGTCGTGAATGAGCGATCAGTGTGGCCGACGGACAAGCTGACCACGCTGCGCCTGGGGCGACGGCTGGTCACCGATGTCTCGGCATCCCGACCCGGTCGGCGGGCGTTTGTGGATATCACTCCGGAACGGGATACGCGCGATGCCCAGGCGGCGCTGGAGGACTGGGTGCGTGGTGACGCGACGCACAGCCTCCGCCTGGAGCACTGGGAGTACGACGCCGACCGGATCGACGGATTCGACTACGACATCGATGCGGTGCTGGTGCGCGCCGCCTCGGCGGCGGAGGAGTCCGCGCTGGAGGTCATGCTCGCCCTCTGGGGGCTGCGGCCGGATTCCTTCGGCTACCCGTGGGAAAGCGATGACCCCCGGTAAGACCTGCTCGCCCCCACAGATGCATGGTGAAGCATCAGGACGGCCTGCACGAGATCGGTCGTCCGGGTGGTGCTGCATCTACCCGGGGCTTCACCGCTCCACCAGGCCGACTTCCGGACCCGCTGGACAGGTTGGAAAGGGCTCAAGGCGTCCCTTCCGCTGTTGTAGCAGAGCGTGCGCGAGCACGGTGGTCGACCGGGGAGACCTGCCGGCTCGAGGCGCGCCGGAGACGGAATCCTCGGAGGGACCCTTCGTCCGTCTCCGGCGCTCTGCACCACGCGCCGTTCTCCCTGGCGCGCGGTTGTCGCTTACGCGCGGTGGTACTGGTCCGGCGTCGCGACCTCACCGCCGAGCTCGACGGCGGCGTGGCGTGCCCAGTACGGGTTGCGCAGCAGTTCGCGTCCGAGCAGTACCGCGTCCGCCTTGCCCGCGGCGACGACGGCCTGCGCCTGGGTGGGATCGGTGATCAGACCGACGGTCGCCACCGGCATGTCGGCCTCCGAGCGAACTCGTTCGGCGAAGGGCAGCTGGTAGTGGGGGCCCACGGGAATCGCCACGTCCGCCACGTTGCCGCCGGTCGACACGTCGAACAGGTCGACTCCCCGCGCGCGGAGTTCCTTGGCCAGGCGCACCGTCTCGTCCGCGGTCCAGCCCTCGCGTGCGTCGCCGTTCTCTTCGAGCCAGTCGGTGGCGGAGATACGGAAGAACACCGGCAGGTCCTCGGGCCACACCGCGCGCACGGCTTCAACGACCTCGATGGCGAAGCGGGTGCGTCCCTCGAAGGAACCGCCGTACTCGTCGGTGCGCCGGTTGCTGAACGGAGACAGGAACTGGTGGACCAAGTACCCGTGCGCACCATGAATCTCGGCCACCTGGAACCCCGCGTCCAAAGCACGCCGGGCCGCATCGGCGAACTCCCGTACGACAGCTCGGATTTGCTCCACCGTCAGTTCCTCGGGAGTCGCAGCGTCCGGCAGCATCGGGATCCCGCTCGGGGCCACGGGCGTCCACCCGTACTGCTCCTCGGGCGCGATCGGCGCTCCGCGGTTGACCCAGGTCCGCTCGGTCGAGGCCTTGCGGCCGGCGTGGGCAAGCTGGATCCCCGCGACGGTGCCCTGAGACTTCAGGAAGTCCGTGATCCGACGGAATGCCTGCACCTGGGTGTCGTTCCAGATGCCGAGGTCGTACGGGCTGATTCGGCCCTCCGGGCTCACCGCGGTGGCCTCGGTGATGATCAGGCCAGTGCCTCCGGTCGCCCGCGCGGCGAGGTGCGTGAAGTGCCAGTCGTTCGGCACACCCGCGAGTTCACCTTCCGGTGCTGCGCTGTATTGGCACATCGCGGCCATCCAGATGCGGTTCGGAATGGTCAGCGATCGAACGTGATAGGGCTCGAAGAGCGTAGTCACAAAAGGTCTCTCCTGTAGTGCGACAAGCGGCCCCGCGGTGGCCACGTGGCCGAACGGCGGAGAGGATCTCCGGCCGCTCTTGATTGCGATCCGCATACTTGCAAACGCACTCTATAGGCGTATGCATTCCTAGTCGGGCAAAGAATTTCCGTACCCGACAGTCGTCGCTCCGTGACGATGCGCAGTCGCGCCGGCCGGGACGGATCAGGCCCGCGACGTCAGGATCAGCGCGGCCGGCCCGGCTCGCCCGGACGAGCCCGGCAGCGGACACGTATCCCGAGGGCGCCTGGGCGCCGTTCCCGGCGGCGCCCAGCCCATCCAGTACCGGGCTGCCCGCTGCGGCGGCGCAAGCACTGTCGCTCTCGCTTCCCCAGCGTTCGCTTCTCCCAGCTCCTCACTGAGCAGGCTCGCGCAGCGCTGGGCCGGACCGGCCAGCGCGGCCGCCTCGGAGCTGCGGGCGAAGACGGGCCGGTTCCAGTCACCACTCACGGTGACGGGTGCCGCATCGGCGGCTACCAGATGGCTGAGGGTGGCGCCGAGGCGCTCTTCTCGGCCACCGAGGAATCCCGGGCGTCGATCTCCGCGACCGCACGACCGGCGGTGACCTTCGGCCGCGTGCCTTCCGGCAGGCACCGCGCGCGGCCTTTCGTGCTCTCGGCGACACCCCCTCGTGCTGCGACCGGAAACCTTCACCGGTTGGTGGTGTCTCTTGTGCCAGGTAGGTTCATTCCAGCGGGTCGGGTCTCTGGAGGCGGGCCATGAACGGGGACAATGATCGCCACTGGCATGGGATCTTCTACGTCAACAGGGATGATCCACGGCTCGCCGTTCCCAAGCGCCTCGGATGGGGCCGGACCTTGAACTACGGCCACCCGATGGCCTGGGTCTGGACGTTCGGCGCTCCCCTCGCCGTGGGAGTGATCGTCTACCTGGGCAAACGCTGACGCCACGGTGCTGCGCACCTCGCGACATCCCGGTGACCTGCTTGGGGAGCAGCCGGCTTTGACGTTCGGTCGTGACTACTCAGACCGGTGAAGGATCGCGGTCACAGCACTGGCCGTCGGCAGCGCCGCCACGCCGTCCCGTCCGTCAGATCGTCGCCATGTCGATCACGAAGCGGTACCGCACATCGCTCTTGAGTACGCGCTCATACGCCTCGTTGATCTGGTCGGCGCGGATCAGTTCTATCTCTGCGCCGATGCCGTGCTCGGCGCAGAAGTCCAGCATTTCCTGGGTCTCCGCGATGCTGCCGATGTTGGAGCCGGCCATGGTCTTGCGGCCGGTGACGAGGGAGAAGAGGTCGAGGGAGATCGGCTCCTCGGGCAGGCCGACGTTCACCAGGGCGCCGTCGGTCTTCAGCAGGGACATGTAGGCGCCGTAGTCGAGCGGGGCCGAGACGGTGGAAAGGATGAGGTCGAAGGTGCCCTCCAGCTCCTCGTAGGTCGTCGGATCGCTGGTCGCGCGGTAATGGTCGGCGCCCAGACGCAGGCCGTCGTCCTTCTTACGCAGGGACTGGGAGAGGACCGTGACTTCGGCGCCGAGCGCGTGGGCGATCTTGACGGCCAGGTGGCCCAGGCCGCCCAGGCCCAGCACCGCCACCTTCCGGCCCGGACCGGCGCCCCAGTGCCGAAGCGGGGAGTAGGTGGTGACGCCGGCGCACAGGAGCGGCGCGGCGACATCCAGGGCAAGGCCGTCGGGGATCCGCACCACATAGTTCTCGTCGACGACGATCGCCTGGGAGTAACCGCCGTAGGTAGGCTAGCCGTCCTTGTCGAGTGCGTTGTACGTATCGACCTTGCCGCCGCCACCCGTGCAGTACTGCTCCTGACCCGCCTCGCAGTTGTCACAGCTTCGGCAGGAGTCCACCATGCAGCCGACACCCACGCGGTCGCCGACCTGGAACTTGGTGACGCCTGGGCCGACTTCCCGTACGACACCTGCGATCTCGTGGCCGGGAACCATGGGGAAGATCGCCTCGCCCCAGCCCGCGCGTGCCTGGTGGATGTCGGAGTGGCAGATGCCTGCGTACTTGATGTCGATCAGGACGTCGAACCCGCCGACCGCGCGACGCTCAATGGTGGTGCGCTCCAGCGGAGACTTGGGAGCAAGCGCGGCATAGGCAGTGGTGGTGGTCATACGAGAGGTTCCCTAGATGGTTGGTTCCGACGTAGTCCGTGGTCGCAGGGCATGAGCAACCTGGTAGCAGGTGCGCTGATCCGGCGGTCGGGTGGTTGGTGGCCAGGCCCCTTGGCGCGACGCCACGTGTCGGCAGTTCGGCTCAGAACGTTTCGTGTGGGAGGCCTTGTTCACGACCTGCGGCTGCGCGGAGCGGGGCGGGACCCCGCCCGCCAGGGACGCGACGAAGCCGGGATCAGCGGTCGGTGAGTGCGGCAACGACCCTTTCGGCCAGCGGCTCGCTGGAGGCGGGGTTCTGGCCGGAGAACAGGTTTCCGTCGACGACGACGTTCGCGTTCCAAGCCTCTGCCGCGGAACGAACGACGGCTCCGCGTGCTGTGAGCACGGTCTCGACCAGCCACGGTGCTCGGTCGGCGGTGCCGTTGAGCCGCTCCTCCTCGTTGGTGAAGACGGTCAGGGTACGTCCGGCGAACAGCCAGCGTCCGCCCGGCAGATTCGCCGACAGCAGCGCGGCGGGGCCGTGGCACACCGGGGCGATGATCTTCCCGGCGGCGTCCGCCTCGATGAGGATGCGGCCGAGGTCGGCGTCGTGGGCCAGGTCCTCCATAGGACCGTGCCCGCCGGGCAGGAAGATCGCGTCGTAGTCGGCCGTGTCGATGTCGGCCAGTGCCCTGGGGTGGGCGAGCGCTTCGGCCGCATCTTCGATGTAAGCGGCGAAGGCGTCCGCCTCGGGGCCGGCTACCTCGGGCCGCAGGCTCACGGGGTCGGCGGTCGGCTTTCCGCCCTCCGGGGCAGCGATGTCGACGGTGAACCCCGCTTGCGTGAGGATGCGGTGCGGAACCACGAACTCCTCGGCCCAATAGCCGCTGGGGTGCTTGCTGCCGTCGTTCAGCGTCCAGTAGTCGACGCCAGACAGCACTATCAGGATCCGGGCCATATCGGCACTCACTTTCTTCAGGGGGATGCCACCTGGGGCTCAGCGGAAGGAGGGGATCGGGGTGCGGCCCGGTCATCAGACCCGGCAGCTACCCGGCTGGCCTCCGCAATCCAGAACACCACGCGACCTCCGGCCCGCGGAGGCCGCTTCCCGGCCCTGAACTGCCAGGGAATCGGTTGCATAGGACTCAGCGACCCCCCTTCCCTGGTCGACCGCGGAATACCGGGGGCGCAGAATGAAGGCATGGCCAGAAACGTCGAGCTCAGCGAGTTCTTGCGCCGGTCCCGAGCCCGCATCACCCCCGAGTCGGCCGGGCTTCCCGAGCGAGGGGCCTACCGGCGGGTGCCGGGGCTGCGCCGCGAGGAGGTCGCCCACCTGGCCGGGGTGAGCACCGATTACTACACGCGCCTGGAGCAGGGGCGGCAGATCACCCCCTCCACCGGGGTACTGGAGGCCGTGGCCGACGCGCTGCGGCTCGACCCTGCCGAACGCGCCCACCTCTTCGACCTCGCCGGTTCCAAACCCAGCAGTGCCCGCCGTTCCGCACCGGTCGTACAGCGCGTCCGGCCCCTGGTACGCCGGTTCCTGGACTCCTTCACCGACCAGGCCGGCTTCATCCTCGGACGCCGCACCGACGTGCTGGCCACCAACCACCTCGCCCGCGCGCTTCTGACCGACTTCGAGGCGATGCCCGCGCGTGAGCGCAACCTCGCCCGCTGGATCCTGCTGGACGAGGCTGCCCGCTCGCTGTACCCGGACTGGGAACAAATCGCCGCCGAGATGACCGCGATCCTGCGCATGGACGCAGGCCGTCACCCCGACGACACCCGCACAGCCGAGTTGGTAGGCGAGCTGGCGGTGAAGAGCCAGCACTTCCGCCGCTGGTGGGCCGACCACAAGGTCTTCGACCGCACGCACGGTCGCAAACGCCACCACCACCCCATCGTCGGCGACCTGACCGTCGACTATCAGGCCTTCGCGCTGCCGGGCGAGGCCGACCAGACCCTGTTCCTGTACCTACCGGCCCAAGACCAGGCCTCCCAGGACGCCTGGAAGCTGCTCGCCAGTTGGAGCGCCAAGGAACCAGCAGTTCCCGGGGGTACGAGCAGCCACAGCAGCGCCTCCGGGCGCACCGCCCACCCTCGGCGACTTGATTAGCGCTCTCATTGGGGCTGGAACGGGCTCGCCTCGTGTTCAACGAACCGGATTCTCGGCATCACTTGCGGCTGTGCGGATCGACTCGACCGTGGCGCATCCCGGCTGAACTTAGGGGGCCGGTCCGTTTCAACACAGCTTCAAGTGCAGCCCGTCAAAGCCATCGCTGTACTCTCCCCCGATATAATCTGGACTTTGAACTCGCCGGAGATCTATCAACTCCTGTGCCGCGAGCGCGGCTGGACCGATGACGAATACGAGGACTGGCTCGCCGGAAGCTCCATCGCTGCACTCATCGGCTGACACCGAAAACGGGGCATCATCCAGCGACGCGACCAGGACCGCCCGCCCAGAGCGACGCCGCTGCCGACCCGCCGGTGACGGGCATCCCGCTCATCGCGACGGCTTTATTCCTTCCTGAAGTTGGCGGGGTATGCGTTGAAGCACGGAACGCGTTAAGGCCGCACCCGGGGCTCGGGTGCGGCCGCCAAATCTGTGGTCCATCCGGGCGACGCGGTCAGTTCTCCGAGGGGGATGCAGGCGGCGACCTCCTGAGCCGTGCGGTCCGCCTCGCAGCACATCCGTCCGCCGTCCCCGGCGACTGCCACCAGCAGACGCAACCGGTCATGCACCTCCTCGAGGAAGAGCAGGGCCAGCACTCGGTCGTGTGCTCGACCGGAGCGAAGTCGATCTCGTCGCGGTCCCCTGCCTCACGGGCCGTCACACATCGTGCGCATGCCCGTCTCGCACCTCAGAGTGTCGACAACGGTAAATGTGACCTGTGACCTGCAGGAACTGTCGACGCCGTCGCGTCGTGCGCTCAGCGCATACGACCCCAGAGCAGTTGATCTCTTGTCTGATACCGTCGGCTGGCGAATCACGCCAGTGCCGGGCCTACCTCCTGCCGGGCGGTGATGACAGAAGGAGGCCCGGTGCTCGGCGCCCTCGGGATCAGTGAGTTCGAAGAGCGGGTCTACCGCACGCTTCTGGCCAAGCCGGACCGGACGGCGCGGGAGATCGCAGAAGACCTTGGCGCCACGTCCAGCCGAATACGGCACGCGGTGGCCCGGTTGGTGGAACTGGGCGTGCTGCGCACAGAAGGACACGGCCAATACCGGCCGGTCAGCCCGCGGACCGCGTTGAGCGCACTGCTCGCCAAACGCCGAGCCGATTCCGAGGCAGCGTTCGCCGCAGTGGGAGACGTGGTCGATGACCTGGCAAGCGAGTACCGCGCCAGCCGACTGCAGGAGCATCCCACCGAGTTGGTGGAGGTGATCACTGGTGAGGCGGCGATCACCCTGCGGGTCGCCGAGCTGACCCAATCGATCCGCACCCACTTCTGGGTGCTGGACCGGCCACCGTACCTGGGCCCGTACAGCACCGAGTTGGAGGAAACCTTCACCAGGGATCTACTGGACCGCGGCGTCGACATACGGTCCGTGTACAGCCCCGAGGCGCTGGAGCAACATGGCAGATTCGAACTGATCACCCGCCTTGCCCAGCTCGGCGAGCAGGCCCGGCTCCTGTCGGCCGTGCCGTTCAGGCTGCGGATCATGGACCGCCGTGTCGCACTGGTCGCACTGATCGGAGGACGGTACGACAGAATCGCCGTCGTCCATCAATCGGGTCTGCTCGACGCACTCCTCGAGCTGTTCGACGTCTACTGGCAACGGGCACAACCCATCGTCTCGACGGCTCCGGTGACCCCCGACCAGCCGAGCGCGGATGATCTCCTGCTGCTGAGAATGTTGCAAGCAGGCTACAAAGACCAGGCGATCGCCCGGCAACTGGGCACGAGCGCGCGCACCGTGACCCGCCGGATCGCCACGATCGCGTCCCGCCTCGGCCTCGAGACCCGCTTCCAGGTGGGCGCCGAAGCCGCCAAGCGAGGCTGGATCTGAGCCCGGCGAACGACCCTGTGCCACTTCTGTGGCGACGCGCGTCGAGTGGGCGCGGCGTACGCCGCGCCGGCGCGGTAAGACCGCGGACAGCGTGATCTTCCTGGTCCACGCGCCAACCGTTCCTACACTCGCGCACACTCGTGCACATCCGAAACCGAACAGCTCCCAACCCCGTCCCCGATCGCATGACCATCTTGAGGATTTCCGGCGGATCATCAGCGCAGTCATGGCCGAATCGCGGCGAGAGGACCGCGCCGTGGAAGACGCACGCTCTCCCGTCGCACCCAGTACTCCGGCTGTAGATGGATCCGGTGACCCGCACCAGCTCGGTCAGCGGCACCGGCTGGGGTGAGAAGCAGCGGTAGTAGGCGAGTTCGCCGGTGGTGCGGTTGCGGCGGACCAGGAGCCGGCGGCTGCCCGGCGCCGCCCCGGTGAGATCGATGACGGCGCAGTCGTAGAACCGCTGTCCCTTCGCACCGCGTCCAGCCGAGAGCTTCTGCCGGGCCCGCTTCGGCATCTTCTTCACCAGGGCATCGGCGCGGAACGTGCCTGCACCGGTGGCCACTTCGGCCGAACAGGCCACCGCGAGGACAGAGCCGACCAAGAACATGACCGAGGCATTCTTCGTTCGATCCATCGACTCAGCAGCCTGGCTGGGGGATCACACCCGCTTGGTCGGTTGGCTCGGCGCGGTGACGTCGACCCCGGCAGTCACCCAAGTACGTGTGGGGCTGCGGTTGTGCCCTACGTCACGGCGCATGCCGGTGATGTCACAGCCGGGCCGGGCTGTCTCGTCTCAGGTGTGAGGTCTATTCGAGGTCAAGGACGGTGATGGTTGTGCGGGTGTTCGTGGCGGGTGGGACCGGTGTTCTGGGTCAGCGGTTGGTGCCGCAACTCGTGGCCCGGGGCCACCAGGTGACAGCGACGACGACGAACGCGGCCAAGGTGGGGATGCTGGAGCGGTTGGGCGCGGAGCCGGTGGTCATGGACGGCCTGGACGCGGCGTCGGTCGGCGAGGCGGTGGCCACGGCCCGGCCGGACACGATCGTGCACCAGATGACCGGGATCTCCATAACGCATGCCGGCCAGCCCGACTTCAGGCATTTCGACCGGTGGGCGGTTCCGACGATCAAGCTGCGCACGGAGGGCACAGATCATCTGCTGGCCGCCGCGGAGGCGAGCGGCGTGTCTCACTTCGTCGCGCAGGGTTACGCGTGCTGGAACGGGATTCGCCAGGGCGGCTGGGTGAAGACCGAGGAGGACCCGCTGGACCTCGAGGAGGGCACGGCCGCGTACACGTCGATGCAGGCCCTGCGCCACGTCGAGGAGGTCGTCGGCAAGGCCGGAGGAGCGGTGCTGCGCTACGGGGGGCTCTACGGGCCTGGGGCCATCGACGACCAGGTCACGCTGGTGCGCCAGCGCAAGTACCCGCTGGTCGGGCGCGCCAACGGCTATCACTCGTGGGTCCACCTCGACGACGCGGCGAGCGCTACGGTGCTGGCGGTGGAGCAGCACGCGGCCGGCGTGTTCAACATCGTCGACGACGAGCCCGCGCCGGTGAATGAGTGGCTGCCCTACCTGGCGAAGTGCGCCGGGGCCAAGCGGCCGATGCGGGTTCCCAAGTGGCTGGCCCGCATGCTGGCCGGGGAAGTGCCGGTGATCATGATGACCGAGGCCCGCGGCTTCTCCAACGCCAAGGCCAAACGCGAGCTCGGCTGGCAGTTGCGATACCCGTCGTGGCGGCAGGGCTTCCAGGAGGAACTGGCGTGAACCGAGCCGAGGAGTTCGAACAGCTGCGACCGCTGCTGTTCTCGATCGCCTACCGGATCCTGGGCAGCGTGAGCGAAGCCGAGGACGCCGTTCAGGAGACCTGGCTGCGCTACGAGGCCACATCGACCGAACCCGCCTCGGCCAAGGCGTTCCTGTCAGCGGTGGTCACACGTATCTCGATCGACGTGCTGCGTTCGGCGCGCGTCCGCCGCGAGGAGTACGTCGGGCCATGGATTCCCGAGCCGCTGCTGGCCGACCCGTACGAGGACCCGGCGCGATCGGCCGAGCTGGCCGATTCGGTGTCGATGGCGGCCCTGCTGCTCCTCGAACGGCTCAGTCCGCTCGAGCGGGCGGTGTTCGTGCTGCGCGAGGTGTTCGGATTCGGCTTCGACGAGATCGCCTCGGCGGTCGGACGTTCGGAGGCGGCCTGCCGTCAGCTCGCGGTGCGCGCACGCCGGCACATGGCCGCCGGACGCCCGCGATTCGAAGCCGACCGCCGCGAGCGCGAGCAGCTCGCCGAACGGTTCTTCGACGCCTTCCGCGAAGGAGACCTCGACGGGCTGCGGGACCTGCTGGCCGCCGACGTGCACATGATCGGCGACAGCGGCGGCAAGGGGCCGCAGCTGGCCGCCCAGCTGGTCGGCGCGCAGAACGTCGCCCAGGTGCTCGCCGCTCTCGTCCCGCCGTTCCTGCGGCTCGGCGGTGTCATGCAGTCCCACGAGGTCAACGGGCAGCCCGGCGCGATCTTCCGCGACCGGCACGGCAACGTCATCAACACCTGGGCGCTGGACATCGTCGACGGTCAGGTCCAGACGATCCGCTCGGTGATCAACCCCGACAAGCTCGCCCACGTCGGCCCGGTAGCCGATGCGTGGGCAGTCTTTCGCGAGGCGCGTCATGCACGCCAGTCCACGAACTGACCGGACACTTCTCATGCGAACCAGGCCATCGCGTTCGGGGCGGGCCGACGGCCGCGTCGCGTGGCCGGCCTACGCGGCGCTCGCGTGGATCGTCGTGTTCTTCGCCTTCCACGTCTACTGGTACGCCGGCGAACCTTCGGGCGCGGCGGCGTGCTGCCCGGCCTCCTACCGCACTCGGTGATCGGTCGGATCTTCGAGGTGGTGATCGTGGCCGCCTTCCCGATCGGGGCGTGGGCCTGCCTGGCGATCGCGCGCGGGTGGCCGCGCGGTCGGCTGCGCCGCCTGGCCGCGTTCCTTGTCTGGTTCGGCTGGGCGCTGCTGACCCTGCGCGGCGTCTCCGGCCTGGTCGACGACCTGACCCGCTCGATCGGCCTGCTGCCCAACGGGATCACCGGCCTGTCGATCGAGGATGCGACGGGCATGGCCCACCCGTCCGCGTCCGTGCTGTGGTCCGGCCGCGCGACCGACGCCTACTTCTTCGCCGGCGGCCGCGCGACCGACGCCTACTTCTTCGCCGGCGGGCTCGTCTTCGGCCGGCTGGCCTGGCGCTAACGCAACCGCCCGGCCGCCGCCCCGACCCTGGCCGGCTGAGCGGGTACCGAGCACCACCGCAGAAGGCAACACCGCGCCCTGCAAACAACCTTATGGAGGCACTATGCCCATGCCGAGTTCCGAGACGCTGTTCACCGAGCCGGCCCCCGCGGATCGCCTCGCACGAGCCGCCGCCGCGCTGACGGCCAACGGTTTCGCCGTCGAGATCCTGGACAGCGCCGCCGAGGCCCGGGCCCGGGTCGGCGAGCTCATCGTCGACGGAGCCAGCGTGTTCACCGCGGCCAGCGAGACGTTGCGCCTGTCCGGTATCGACGAGGACATCAACGCCGGCGGGCGATACCAGGCGGTCAAGCCTCGAGTCGTGGCCATGGACCGCGTCACCCAGGCCGACGACATCCGGCGGCTGCTGGCCGGCCCCGACGTCGTCGTCGGCAGCGTCGCCGCGCTCACCGAGGCCGGTTCGCTGGTAGCCGCCTCGGCCAGCGGCAGCCAGCTACCCGCCTACGCCGGAGGTGCCGCCCAGGCGATCTGGATCATCGGGGCACAGAAGGTGGTACCCGACCTGGCCACGGCGCTGCGCCGCGTCGACGAGCACGCCCTCCCTCTGGAAAGCGCCCGCGCCCAGGACGTCTACGGCCTGCCCAGCGCGGTCAACCGCCTGCTCGTGCTCAACGCGGAACCCCACCCCGGCCGGGCCACCGTCCTGCTGCTCCGCGAAGCCATCGGCTTCTGAGCGCGCGTCGCCAGCCGGCCATCCGAACGTAGAGGAGTACCAGAACATGGATCTGCAATTGGCGGGTACGACGGCCCTGGTGACCGGGGCCAGCCGCGGGATCGGGCTGGCCATCGTGCAGGCGCTCCTCGCCGAGGGTGCGAACGTGATCGGCTCGGCCCGCACCGTGTCGCCCGAACTCGCCGAGTCCGGCGCACACGCGATCACCGCCGACCTGGCCACGCCGGACGGTCCAGGCGAGCTCGTGCACGCGGCCGTCGCAGCCCACGGCGACATCGACGTCCTGGTCAACTGCGCCGGCGGCGGTGACGCCACGGACCTGCGCGCGTTCTTCGACTACGACGACGCGTTGTGGCACAAGACGTTCGACCTGAACTTCTACTCCGCGGTGCGCACCTGCCGGGCCGCGATCCCCAGCCTGACCCGCCGGCACGGCCTGATCGTCAACATCTCCTCGGTGGGCGCCCGACTGCCGCACAGCGGCCCGGTTCCCTACAACACCGCCAAGGCGGCGCTCACCGCGTTCAGCAAAGCACTCGCCGAGGAGTACGGGGACCAGGGCGTGCGCGTCGCGACAGTCGCCCCAGGACCGACCCGCACGCCGGTATGGACCGCCCCGGACGGCATCGGCGCCGCCCTCGCTGCCGCGCAGGGAATCTCGCACGACGACCTACTGGCCGGCCTGGCCGCGGCGTCCGGCATCCGCTCCGGCCGGCTCGTCGAGCCCGAGCAGGTCGCCTCCCTGGTCGCCTACCTCGCCTCGCCGCTGGCGGCCAGCATGACCGGCCAGGAGTACCTCGTCGACGGCGGCTTGATCAAGACGATCTGACCTGTCGTGGCGCGCTAGGAGGCCGGTGGAACCTCCGGGGGCGACCAGCCGGCCGGCGGCCAGGATCAACTCGGCCAGGGTTGGCGATCCCGAACTGACGAGCCTTCTCGTCCCGAGGCTCGCTCCTGGCCCGCGAACAAGCAAGCCCGCCAAGAGTGGTGATGCTGGGATTAGCCGGTAGGACGGGCCCGACCAATGTTCAAGAAGGTCCCCACGCCTTGTGAGCTAAAAGCCGACCCGAAACGGCAGACACTGACGCGAACACACGACCCTGGAACGCCAGCACACCGTCCACGACCTGAGCGACAACGGTGTGAACCTCCTCGCCCGCGTACGACGGCTCAATCTGGCGCTCAATACGGTCAAACGCTACGCTCGCGGCGCCCGAGCCCAACTGGCTGTGTCGCCACGCCTTCCCTGACGCTTTCGCCTATGTCCTGGCGCTGCGGGAGGACTCCTCATCGCCGACCGCAGCAGATGTCAGGACGCCGGACCCGCTGATCGCGGTGGCGGCCCCGAGACCCTCTTGGACCAAGAGGCCCAGTTCTCAAGTCAAGCCACCCACCAAGGGTTTCGAACGGCGCTGCTGTCCCGCCTGATCCGAACCCGCCGAGCCTTGGCGCGATTCGCCAGGTGGCGATATCAGACACGAGTCTGATCTATACATCTCCCGTTCACAAGCCTTAACTCTGATCGTCCACGCCGAGCTGCCGCGATCCCAGAACCGCCACCATCGGTCCGCAGCGTCGGCCATCCCATCCCCGCCGATCCATCACTTCAGCCATGAATCGCTTGCGGGCCGACCTGGGCCCTACGGAACAGTCAGGGAATCTCTTGAGATCATCACCGAGATGCTGGAGCGTGTTCGCCGTCGCCGGCGCCGCCCTCCTGTCGTTGGCACAGCCCGCCGCCGTGTCCGCCGCCCACGCCGCGGCCACCGACTCCGCCGCTCCCGCCGCGCAGCGCAACGTTCCCCCGGGCGCCCACTCGGTCACCCTGATCACGGGTGACGTCGTGGTCACGCGGCGGTCCGGCGCCGCCGGCGGCACCGTCGATGTGCAGGCTGCCGCCGGGACACAAGCCCAGGCGCGCATCATGGAGTCGAACGGCGACCTTTACGTTTATCCCGAGTCCGTTCTCCCCTACGTGGCGGCGGGCGTGCTGGACAAGCGCCTGTTCGACATCAGCCAGCTCGTCGCGGACGGCTACGACGACGCACATCGGGACCAGTTGCCGCTGATCGTCTCGTACAACAGCAAGGCCGCCTCAGGGCTGCGTTCCACAACCCCCGAGGGCGCCACCCGGGTCAAGGCCCTCGGCAGCGTCCAGGGTGCCGCCCTGTCCGAGGACCGGGACCGATCGGCCGACTTCTGGCGTGCTGTCACCTCCGCCCCGGCGTCCGGCTCGAGGACCACCGCAGCCGTGTCCGGCAAACCGGCCTTCGGCGGAGGTATCTCCCACATCTGGCTCGACGGGGTCGTGAAGGCGGATCTCGCGGAGTCCACCGCTCAGATCGGCGCGCCGCAGGCGTGGGAGGCCGGCGACACGGGGAAGGGCGTGGACGTCGCCGTTCTGGACACCGGCGTCGACGCCGAACACCCTGATCTGGTCGGCCGAATAGCGGCCGCGCAGAGCTTCGTTCCGGACGAGGACGTGACCGACCGCCATGGCCACGGCACCCATGTCGCGTCCACCATCGCCGGCACGGGGGCCGCGTCGGACGGCAAGGAGAAGGGCGTCGCGCCCGGTGCCGACCTGCACATCGGCAAGGTGCTCTCCGACGAGGGTTCCGGCCAGGACTCCTGGGTGCTGGCCGGCATGGAGTGGGCCGCAGTGGACCAGCACGCGGACATCGTCAACATGAGCCTGGGCTCCACGGCGCCGTCCGACGGCACGGATCCCCTCAGCGCGGCTGTCGACCGCCTGAGCGCCGAGACCGGGACGCTGTTCGTGGTCGCCGCGGGCAACGCGGGCTCGGACTACAGCGTCGGCTCCCCCGGCGCGGCCGACGCAGCCCTGACGGTAGGGGCCGTCGACTCCTCGGACGACGTCGCCTGGTTCTCCAGCCAGGGCCCGCGCGTCGGCGATGGCGGGCTCAAGCCGGAGATCACCGCCCCGGGCGTCGACGTGCTGGCGGCACGCTCCCAATACTCGCCGTCCGGCGAGGGCAGCTATCAGACCTTCAGCGGGACCTCCCAGGCCACCCCGCATGTCGCGGGCGCCGCGGCCCTGCTCGCGGCGGCGCACCCCGGGCTGACCGGCTCCCAGTTGAAGGACCTCCTGGTCAGCACCTCGAAGCAGACGCCCAAGTACGACGCCTTCCAGGCGGGCAGCGGCCGGGTGGACGTCCCGTCGGCACTGAGCGCCGACGTCTTCGCCTCGGCGACCGCGTTCGCCGGGCAGGTGACCACCGGCGCGTCCGACGCGGTGACGCGTCCGGTCACTTACACCAACATGGGTGGCTCACCGGTCACCCTCGAGCTGTCCGTGCAGGCCCCGAACGCCCCTGCCGGAATGTTCCGGTTGTCCGCCTCCCAGGTCGTCGTACCGGCCCACGGCACCGCCGAGGTCACGGCCATCATCGACGGCTCCAAAGCAACGGGGAACGGTCACTGGACCGGCCAGGTCATCGCGGCCGACACAGCCGGGAAGACCATCACCCACACGGCCGTGTCGCTGGGCGACATCGCCCACAAGCTGACCCTGGTCCTCAAGGACGCACAGGGCAAGCCGATGTCGGGGGTCGTCGAGTTGCTGCGGTCCGGTCAGTTCGGGCCCGAGTTCTGGATCGTCGACGAGACCGGCACTGCGCAGATGTTCCTCCCCAACGACGTCTACTCAGTGCTGGAGTTCAAGGACGTACAGGGTGTCCACGGCCCTCACTCGATGGGGATGGCGCTGCTCGGTGACCCCGAGGTCGTGATGGACCACGACACCACGGTCACCTTGGACGCCTCGAAGATCGAGCGGGTGGACATGACCACGCCGCAGCGGACCGAGACGACCTACCAACGCCTTGAGTACAACCGCTCGATGGGCGGTGGAACCTGGCGCGACTACATGGAGACCCAGACCAGCTACGACAGCCTCTGGGCCCAGCCCACCACGCACAAGGTGACCCACGGCGACTTCTACCTCGGCGCCCGCTGGCGCAAGGAGCAGCCGGCACTCGCCATCGCCACCAAGACCACCGAGTTCACCGACGCCCTCCGGCAACAGGACGTGACCGCACTGGCCCAGGGTCACTACAAGCTCCCGCTCGTGGCCGTCGGCGACGGCACGAGCGCGGACTACGCCGGCGTGGACGCGCGGGGCAAGGCGGTGGTTGTCCGCCGCAACGACACGATCAGCGACGCCGACCAAGCCGCCGCGGCGATCGAGGCGGGCGCCAGACTCCTGCTGGTCGTGAACAACGAACCGGGGCGCTGGTTCCGGAGCTACAGCCCTGAACCGTGGAAGGAGACCCCCGCCCGGATCGACGTCGCGTTGTTGAGCACGGACGAGGGCGAGAAACTCTTCGCCCAGGCCTCTGCTCCCAAGGCGGCGCTCTCGGTGGACTCGCAGCCGGTCAGCCCTTACGTCTACGACCTGATGTGGACGTGGCACAACCAGATCCCGGACCACATGGTCGTCCAGGGCGGCCCGAAGACCCTCGCGCGGGTCAACGTCGACTTCGACAGCCCCGATACGACCCGGCGCGGTGGTGAGTTCCGCTTCGACTGGCCGGTCTACTCGGACTGGGGCATCGGCACGATGACGAGTGAGCCGATGAACTCGCAGCGGGTCGACTGGGTCTCCACCGGGCCCGGATACTCCTGGGGTCAGGAGGCCTACGTCGAAGGTCTGCTCTTCGAGATCGAGCCACGCACCACGTACCGGGCGGGCAGCACACAGACACAGCAGTGGTTCAAGCCCATAGAGCGCCCGTACCTGAACAACAACTACAAGCCGCCGACCCGCACGGGGAGCCAGCTGACCTTGGACGTCCCCGGCTGGGGCGGCTCGGATCACGTCGGCATGTCCATGGACTACCAGCGCATGCCGCACACCCTCACGCTCTACCAGGGTGACACCCAGCTGGCTCAGAACTCGGGGAACACCATGGTGCAGGCTGACGCACCCGGCGCCGGCAAGCTGCCGTACCGCCTCGTCCTGGACGCCAGCCGGGACAGTACGGTGAGCCCGTACTCCTCCACCACGCACACCGAGTGGGACTTCACCTCCCAGGCTCCGGCGGGGGACGAGACGTCAGTCCTGCCGCTCATGCAGATCAACTACGGAGTCGACACCAACGCGGCGGGCAAGGCCGCAAGGAACGCGACGCTGGCGGCGTCCGTCGCCCACCTCGCCCACGCCACCGGCGCCGGCACCCTGTCGGCGGTCACCTTGGAGGTGTCCTACGACGACGGACACACGTGGCGGAAGATCACCGGCGGAAAGGACGGCCGGTTCGCACTGTCCGCCCCGAAGCAGGCCCAGTTCGTCTCACTGCGGGCTCACGCCCACGACAGTGCCGGAAACGCGGTCACACAGACCGTGATGCGGGCCTTCGGTCTCCGCTGACCTTGTGGGGCGCACCGCCACAGCATGGTGCACCCACGCGTCTCCCGCCGGGGGCCGGAAGCCGCCCCGGCGGGAGACGATCCGGAACGCGCGGGGCCGTGGGGCCGCGCGGTACCGGGGAGGCGGGGTAAAA